>DMKK01000023.1:0-4575 GCA_003454335.1 Gammaproteobacteria bacterium
GAAGCACAAGGAAAAAATCACCGATCACCACCGCAGCGAGGGGTCAATAGCAAAAGAACTGTAAACATACCGGCTGAACACCGGCCTTATGGCTCTTCGGACATCACCATGAACATTACAGACTTGTTAATGCCGGATCGCGTCATCTGTCGTGAGGACGTTGGCAGCAAGAAGCGATTGCTTGAATACACCAGCAAACTGCTGGCGAGCAGCTCACCGGAACTCTCGCAAAACGAAATATTTGACGCGCTCATCAACCGGGAGAAACTGGGCAGCACCGGTCTCGGCAAGGGTATTGCCATACCGCACGGCAGAATTGCATCCCTTGAAAGACCAGTCTGCGCCTTTGTAAAGCTGGCAAGCCCGGTGGATTTTGATGCCACGGACGGACAAGCTGTTGACCTGGTGTTCACCCTGCTGGTACCGGAAGACTCAACTGAAGAACATCTGCAGGTACTGTCAACCATTGCAGAGATATTCAGCAATGCCGGCATCAGCATGGCGTTACGACAGTGCGACACTGACAGTTGTCTGCTGGAGCAGTTGTGTCAGTGGGAGGCGCGGCGAATTTCTGCATGAGCACAAACCTGGAAATTCAGACCCTGTTCCAGGCCCAGCAGGAAAAACTGGGCCTGGCCTGGATCATCGGGGAACAGAACAAGGAAAAACAGATACATTCAAGCGATGATGATTCACCCGAAATCTCGCTGGTAGGCCACCTTAACCTCATCATTCAACACCGTGTACAGATTATCGGCAAGCGGGAACTGGAATATCTTGACTCACTGCAAAAGAATTCCCGCCAGGACGCCATTGCCCAGCTATTCTCCGGCTTCTCAACGCTCATCGTGATGGCCAACAGACTGCTGGCACCGGACGACCTGAAAGCTGCGGCAACGACAAGCGCGATCCCCCTGCTCTCAAGCAACCTGCCAAGCCAGGAAACCATCGAAAACCTGCAACATTATCTGGCCAGCTATTTTTCCGAAAAAATCACCCTGCATGGTGTATTCATGGAGGTCATGGGCACCGGCGTACTGATCACCGGCGATTCCAGCATCGGTAAAAGTGAACTGGCCCTGGAACTGATTACCCGCGGACACCGCCTGATTGCCGATGATGCCACTGAATTCTCCCGGGTGGCGCCGGACACCCTGCTCGGCAGCTGTCCCGAGATGTTGCGTGATTTCCTCGAGGTCCGCGGGCTGGGCATACTGAATATACGCGCCATGTTCGGTGCCAGCGCCATCAAGCAACATCGCAACATGCGCCTCATTATTGTCCTGCAGGAACTGGAAGAAGCCACCCGCATGGACCGCCTGCACGGCAGCAAACAGCTGCGCAAAATTCAGGATGTTGATATTCCCGAAGTCACCCTGCCCGTCGGCCCCGGCAGAAACCTTGCGGTGTTGCTGGAAGCCGCTGTGCGCAACCACATCCTGAACACCAAGGGCTATGATGCCAGCCAGGCATTCATTGACCGCCAGAAACGCCGTCTTGAAAATGCTCACCAATGAATATCGTTATTATCAGCGGCCTGTCCGGCTCCGGCAAAAGTGTTGCATTACATGCACTGGAGGACATGGAATATTACTGCATCGACAACCTCCCCGTAGGACTGCTGGACGCCTTCACCAGCGAGATTCGCGAGCAGGTCCGGACACACGGCAACGCTGTCGGGGTCGGCATTGATGCCCGTAACCACCCGGATCAGCTGAGTAACTTCCCGAACATCATTGCCGGCCTCAAGAACAAGGGTATTGCCTGCAAAATCCTGTTCCTGCAGGCCGATGACGCCACACTGCTAAAGCGCTTCAGTGAAACCCGACGTAAACATCCCCTGTCAGGGGCAGCTATCCCGCTTGCCGACGCCATCGACAGGGAGCGCAAACTGCTGTCTCCGATCGCGGCCAGTGCTGACATGTTTATTGATACCAGCCGCACCAACGTACACCAGTTACGTGACCTGATCATAGAATCCCTCGGCAACACCGAAAACACAGGATTCTCCCTGCTGTTACGCTCATTTGGTTACAAGCATGGCATCCCGGGAGATGCCGATTTCGTATTTGATGCCCGCTGTCTGCCAAACCCGCACTGGCAGCCCGGCTTGCGCAACCTGACCGGCCTTGACAGGGAAGTTGCTGACTACCTTGAACAGGAAACCATTGCCCGGGAATACTACCAGCAGCTGGAAAATTTTCTGACCAGCTGGTTACCCCGTTTCAGGAAGGACAACCGCAGCTACCTGAGTATTGCCATCGGTTGCACTGGCGGGCAACATCGATCAGTGTATCTTGTTGACCGGTTGGCACGACAACTCGGCGAGCAGCTCTGCGAGATCGTTACAAGACACCGGGAACTTGAATGAAAACAGGCCTGCTACTCATCACCCATGGCAATATCGGCCGTGACATGCTGGACACGGTTACGGAGATTCTTGGCACTTGCCCTCTGCACGCGCAAGCCCTCGCAATCCCTTCGGACAGCGATCCTGACCAGCTGCTCGAAACTGCCAGCCGTCTCTGCACAGAGCTGGACCAGGGTGGTGGCGTGCTGGTGTTGACAGACCTCTACGGGAGCACACCCAGCAACATTGCCACGCGACTGCTGGACCGGCACAAGCTCAGTGTAATTTCGGGCGTAAACATCCCGATGCTGATACGAACGCTTAACTATCCGGAAATGAATCTGGATGCGCTCTGCGAGAAAGCGATCAACGGGGCACATGATGGCGTCATCATCAGCAACCGGAAAGAGGCCTCCTGAGATGCAGGAAAGACCTGTCACCATCGTCAACAAGCTTGGCCTGCATGCACGCGCGGCGGCCAAATTCGTCACCGCGGCCTCGGCTTTCGAAAGTAACGTTGATATCGAAAAAAACGGCCAGAAGGTAAATGGTAAAAGCATCATGGGCGTCATGATGCTGGCCGCTTCGCGCGGCACGGAACTGATCATCATTGCCAGCGGTAACGATGAAGTCGAGGCGGCAGACAGCCTCGAGAATCTGGTTGCTGAGCGGTTCGGCGAACAGGAATAATCCTGCACCGGTTACAATCTGCACATACTGGAGACGTATAACAGGACATGAGCCTGGCACTTTCCGGCATTGGAGTATCCCGCGGCGTTGCCATCGGCAAGGCGCATATCATCCTGCGTGGCAGCATCGAAGTACTCGAGAGTGCTATACCCGGGCATCTCATCGAAGAGGAAGTCGCACGTTTTCTCAGTGCGGTCGACAGCGCCCGCCGGCAGCTGCAGGCCATCCAGGAGCGCATCCCGGTCAACACCGGCGTGGACATCGCGGCCTTCATCGAAACACATTTGCTGATGCTGGATGATGCCATGCTGGTGGATGTCCCGGTTGATCTCATCCGCGCGCACCACTGCAATGCCGAATGGGCGCTGAAATTACAGCGTAATGCACTCGTCAACGTGTTCGAGCAGATGGATGATGCCTATTTGCGCACCCGCCGTGATGACATCGACTATGTCATCAACCGGATCCAGCGCATACTGCTGGACAGCGACCAGGACGGGGAACAGGGCGAGACGTTTGTGCTGGAAAATTCGATTGTGCTTGCCTATGAGCTCAACCCCGCAGAAACCATGATGCTCGAACACCAGGGCATCCGCGCCTTTGCAACCGAATGTGGCGGACCCTTATCGCATACAGCCATTCTTGCACGCAGCATGCAGATTCCGGCCATGGTCGGCACCCACGGGCTGCAGCGCTACATCCAGGACGGTGAAACGATCATTCTCGATGGCCTGCAGGGTGTACTGATTGCCGGACCTGATGCGCGCACCCTGGATCACTACCGTGAACGCCAGGAACAGGAATATCAGCGGCAAGCCGAACTGGCCAGACTCACGGATTCTCCAGCTGTCACCCGCGACAGTACGCCCATCATGCTAATGACAAACATTGAGCTGCCGGAAGATATCGACGCGGTAAGCCGCGCCAGCGCCAACGGTGTGGGCCTGTATCGCACCGAGTTCCTGTTTATGAACCGCCTGGCACCACCGGATGAAGACGAGCAATACAACTGCTACGTGAGTGTTGTCGAGGCACTCAAGGGTAAACCCCTGACCATACGCACGCTGGACATGGGGGCCGACAAGCAGGTCGATGGCAGCTGCAGCAACCCGGCACTGGGCCTGCGTGCCATCCGGCTCTGCCTCAAGGACCAGTCGCAATTCAGGCCCCAGCTACGTGCCATCCTGCGAGCCTCGGCACATGGTCCGGTGCGGCTCATGATCCCCATGTTCTCAAACACCCGGGAACTGCACCAGGTGCTCTCCCTGATCAATGACACAAAAATTGCGCTGCAGCGTGAGGCGCTCGCCTTTGCACCGGAAGTCGAGATCGGTGGCATGATCGAGGTACCGGCCGCGGCCCTCACCGCGGCTGATTTCGCCAGCCACCTGGATTTTCTGTCCATCGGAACCAACGACCTTATTCAATATACCCTGGCCATCGACCGCGTCGATGATGAAGTAAACTACCTCTATGACCCTTTGCACCCTGCCGTCCTGAAACTCATCAAAATGACCATTGATGCCGGCAAGGCC
>DMKK01000023.1:4607-4778 GCA_003454335.1 Gammaproteobacteria bacterium
CTGCTGCTTGGCATGGGGCTGCGCGAGTTCAGCATGCACCACACCGCGTTACCGGAAGTAAAGCACGTGATCAATTCAAGTTCCATCGAAGCACTGGTTCCGCTGGTAAATGAGCTGTTAAACGATACCCGGGCGGGCCGTATCCCGGGCCGGGTTGACTCGCTCAACCAG
>DMKK01000281.1:0-818 GCA_003454335.1 Gammaproteobacteria bacterium
TACAAGGATGTAGGTGAGGGGCGTAAGCAAGATGCGGAAGCTTCCCCTGCGCGAATCGCGGCTAGGAAGCCGCTCCTACAATAATGGTCTCAACTATTGCGCAGGATCGAGAGTCACTTCCCCTGGTCGCTGATATTGCACGCAGCGACGGCATCACGCACGTGTTCCAGTAACTGCTCACGGGTATAGGCGGTCTTTTCCAGCACGTCCTCGACATTGCCAGCCAGTCGGGCGCGATCCGCTACCGTCAGGTCCTTGGCGGTAATCACAATAACCGGGACGTGCCGCCATTCAGACCGGGCACGCATCGCTGTCAGAAAACCAAAACCATCCATCACCGGCATCATCAGGTCCAGCAGGATCAGCCGGGGCTGCTGATCCGACATGCTATCCAGCGCTTCCTGGCCGTTGCCGGCTTCTGATACCGTCCAGCCTGCTTTCTCCAAAGTGCGCGCCATCACTTCGCGTGTCTCGATGTCATCCTCGACCAGTAATACGGGACAGATATCCTCTGCTGCACAATAGTAGCGACTCAATGCCTTGTGCAGCAGTTCCCGGTCAACCGGCTTGGTCAGATAATCAACCGCACCGAGCGAGTAACCCCGCATGCGGTCATCGATCATAGACAGCATGATTACGGGTATGTTGTGCAGTTTCGGATCGGCCTTCAGCATGCGCAGTACCGACCAGCCATCCATGCCCGGCATCATGACGTCCAGGGTGATGACAGCGGGCTGTATCTCATGCGCAAGGCGCAAACCCTGTTCACCGCTGGCGGCCGTGGCAACGGTATAACCGTCTTTGGTTAAATAGCGCTC
>DMKK01000281.1:857-6572 GCA_003454335.1 Gammaproteobacteria bacterium
CCGGCCTTGCGCAGTATCTCGAGTTCAGTCCCGGTCACTGCCGGTGTGCTCGCAGACAGGGTGTGCGGTTTTGTCCCTGGCAGGTTGGCGGGGATGTGGATAGTGAACGTGGAACCCTTGCCAGGCTCGCTGGCAGCGCCGAGATCACCCCCCAGTAGTTTGCAGAAACGTCGCGAGATCGCCAGCCCCAGCCCGGTGCCGCCGTAATCCCGTGTGGTTGAATCGTCCGCCTGGGTGAACTCCTCGAAGACATGCTCAATCTTGTCTGCTGCAATACCGATGCCGGTATCGCTGACTGCAAATGTCAGCCAGTCCACACCTGCCTCCACGTAGCGGTTGACGTGCAGGGTTATAGTGCCGTCATGCGTAAACTTGGCCGCGTTCGACAACAGGTTGAACAGGGTCTGGCGCAACTTGGTCAGGTCCTGATGGGCGTTGCCAAGTTCATTGCCGCGCATAACAGACAAGGTGTTGTTGTTTTTCTCCATCAAGGGGTGGGCGGTGCCACTGACTTCATCGATCAGGTTGTCGATGTCGATGTCTTCGGCAAAGGCCTCCATCTTGCCGGACTCGACCTTGGCAAGATCGAGGACGTCGTTAATGAGTGCAAGCAGATGGGTGCCGGCCTTATTGATCTTTTGCAGGTCCGGAACAAAATCTTCCTGTTCCATGTCCTCGGCTTCCTCGATCAGCATCTCGCTGTAACCGAGGATGGCGTTCATGGGCGTACGCAACTCGTGGCTCATGTTGGCAAGAAATGCACTCTTGGCCTGGTTGGCAGCCTCTGCAGCCAGCTTGGCAGTGCGCAGGGTGTCTTCACTGCGTTTGCGTTCGGTGATGTCATGGAATACCACCACGGCACCGACGAGATTTCCGCCATGACTGATCGGAGTGGCTGAGTACTCAACAGGGAACGCCGTGCCGTCTTTGCGCCACAGCACCTCGTCGTCGATATGGTGTGTCACGCCATCCTGGAATGCGGCATGCATGGGGCAATCGACTGCTTCATAATCGGCACCATCGGCATGTGCATAATGAACGGCCTCATGCATGGATTTCCCCAGCAATTCATCCGGGCGGTAGCCCAGCATGTCGGCTGCCGCCCGGTTGTAGAAGGTGACCTGTCCTTCGATACCCAGCCCGAAGATTCCCTCACCGGCGGAATCCAGGATCAGGTCATTGCGTTCCCGCGCTTCCTGCAGGGCCAGTTCTACCTCTTTTGCCGCGGTGATGTCCTCGGTCATCGCAACGAAGTGCGTCACTGTGCCGGCATCATCGGTGACCGGTGCGATGGAGACCGAACCCCAGTAGAGCGCGCCGCTCTTCTTGCGATTGCGAATCTCGCTGCGCCACACCTTGCCCGCGAGGATGGTCTGCCACAGACTGGCGTATTGATCCGGCGATGTCTCGCCGCTTTTTAGCAGCCGCGGGTTCTTGCCCAGAACCTCATCGGACTGATAACCGGTGATCCGGGTAAAGGCGGGGTTGACATGCTCAATATTGCCATCGACATCGGTGATGACGACGCTCAGCGGGCTTTGTTCCACCGCCTGCACCAGTTTTTTCAGTTCACGCGTGCGCTCCTCAACCAGCCGCTCCAGGCGTGCCTTGGCGCGGTCGCCCAGCCAGACGCTGAGCCCGGTCAGCGCGAGTGCCAGTAGCGCTGTTACCCCCAGAGCGCCGATCACCAGGTTGCGCAGCGCCAGGTAAGGCGCCAGCGCCTCGTCCGCATCGATCTCGGTGGTGAGGCCTACACCCAGTTCTCTGGACCACAGCCAGGCGCCGAGGACCGGTACGCCGCGGTAGTCGCGATAGCCCGCCACATCCATGCCGGACCGTCCGTGGGTCGCTTCACTGGCCATCAGGGTGAGTGGCCACTCCGGGCGCCCGGACCCTGGCACATGGCCCGACAGCAGATTGCCACCGGGATCGGCAATACGAAAACTTTGGAGGCTCGTGTCGCCAGTGCCGGTTGTCGTGACAATGCCGGCGTCAAGCAATGACTGCTCGAATCGGGATACGGTCAACAGGCGGCCATTTTTGTCAATGGCATAGGTCTCGCCACTGTCACCCGGACGTCCCGTTTCGGTAATCCGGGTCAGCTCGAACGCCGGTTCGAAACGCACAGTAAACACCGCGATCACCTCACCGTTCGTATCCCGCAGCGGCGTCGCGAAGAACATGGTCGATGCGTGCTGCACCATTTGACCGTGCTGGTCACGCAGCGGAACGTCTGAAACGATCGGGGGTATAAAAACGGTTTCACCCGCAAAGACACGGTCCATCAGTCTGGCGCGCTGCTGCGCGATGAGATTCAGGGTTCCCAGATTGGCATCGCGCATCGACGCGATGCTGACGCGATCCGGTGAAATAATGAATAATCCCCTGGCGTTCATACGCTCCAGGCGCGGCTGCAACAGTGTTCGCAGGCGCTGCATTGCGGGGTCAATGCTTAATGCCGGCGCGTTGCGGGGCACAGCCAGCAGGGCAGCCGTGGCCTCCCGCACTGCCGGTTCGTTGGCAAGGTCAACTACCAGTCCCTGTCGGCTTTCGAACCAGGTCAGTAACGACTGGTGCACCGAATTGTTGATGATAGTCAGCTGGTTGCCGAGGTTATGCCGGAGTTGGTCGTTCACCCTTTCCAGCGAGTACCCGGCCAGCACCATCACCATGCCCAGGAACAGCGCTACCGCCACTGCCCCGATGCGTCGAACGGCAGCGGAGCTGAGCCATGTCGGTCGTTGATGACTGCTGAGACGCTGCAGGAGAACCGGTATCAGCAGCACCAGGATGATTAACCCGGCTACGAGGAACCACCAGAGACTGTGCTCTGTCGGGGCCGCATCATCTAATGGAGGTGCCGCGAGCGGTGCCCAGCGAGTGTAGATTGCGCGAACGTCATCCCTTGGGAGACTGCGGATTGCACGGTTCAACAACTCGACCAGCTGCGGCCAGTCCGAGCGGACACCAAATCCCAGTTCCATGACATCCAGGCCGGAGTCAGCGGCAATCCTGATGTTGGCCAGGTTGTTTTCCGTGATCAGGTAGCTGGCAACGGCAAGGCTCTCCACCACCGCCGTGACCTGGCCGGAGGCCACTGCACGCAGGCCGTCCAGGGAAGAGGCTACCTGCCTGATCTTTATGCCGGGATAGTCGGTCCGGATTAATTCCTCAATGGCATAACCCTTGACCAGTGCCACCTCCAGTCCCGCCAGATCATTGAGTCCATCAATCGCCTTATAATCTTTTTGCGTGACAATGGACCATGGCACCGACGTTACCACGTCGGTATAGGTCAAAAAATCCAGGCGTTCGGGTGTCCCGTGACTGAGGGAGACCAGGTCAAGGGAGCGATCGCGGGCTCGCTCCAGCGCCTGATTCCAGCCTATATTCGGTATCATCTCCACTGTAATACCAAGACGCTGTGCCAGTAGCTGCAAAAAATCTGCTGCCATGCCACGGTGAACGCCCTGGCGGTCAATAAAATCGAAGGGCGGCCAGGCTGGATCGACACCCAGGCGTATTACCGGATGTTCCAGGACCCATTGCCGTTCCGTTTCGCTGAGTGCAATTGTGTTGTGCTGGCCGATTGCAGACTCATTATCGGGCGGGCTCGCAAAACTGTGTGTGCCAGCTGACAGTAGCCACAGGCACAGCAGCGTTAACAGGGTTCCGGTCAGGCGATACTGCATGGGATGAGTGGGTTGTTCAGAGCTGCTATCTACCGTGTTTTAGTCTTTCGCATGATGCATGCCAAAGTAGTATACCCGCCTTTTGAGCGGTGCCACTGTATCCGGGTTAAGCACCAGTTCCGGATTCTTCAGGCGGACAACATCCTGCTGTCGCTTGACCCATTCTTCAGCAGTGCTCAGGGTAGACAGTACGCTGCTCGCGCCTTTGGTGTAGTAGTGCCCCGGGATAACGACCCTGGGCTGGTAGCGCAGCAGTGCCGCATCAACATCTTCGTAGGAAAGAATGTGACTTGAGTCATCGATATTCATAATGAGGACATCGACATTCTTCAATGCTTCATCAACGAACCCGGCTGGCAACGGCCGGTTATCCCCCCAGTGGGCAATGCGCAGCCCCCCGGTCTCTATAATCTGAATGAAATTATCCATGTGCAGGGGATTGTCCGGTGGACAAAAATCCTGTTTGAACTCGGTGGCCGCTTCTGTCCACTTGTACCAGCCTTTGGACTTGCACATGTGCTTGTCAGCCAGACCGGTAATCCGGACATCGCCGAGCGCAAACTCGCCGGTCATGCGTTCCAGCACCATGGTTGCATGCGGACGGTACACTGCGTCGTGATCAAAGTGCGCATGCGTGGACAGCACGATGTCTACCGGGGTGGCCGGGAACTCACCCGGAAACCAGAGTCCCCACGCCCCGGACGGGTCGTTCCGCCAGGGGTCTACCAGAATGCGAATACCATCGGGTGAAGTGATCTTGAAGGCCATATGGCCGTAGAATTCTATTTTGACATCGTCGGCTTTTGTGGCATCCCCCCCTTTAGTCTGGGCAAGAATCACGTTGTTATTGTTTTCAGAGAATTTCCAGGAATCAGAATGCGAATATGCCAATGGCGCAAACAAAAACATTGTCGCCAGGACGACTGCGGACATGGCAGGTTTAAGCAGGTTCATTCGTTGTATTCTCCGGGATAACAGGACATGGTTGTTGTGCAAAAGCGGCCGGATACATTTATTGATCAAACTTCCCGGTGTTCAGGTTTTTGTTGAAAAATGTATCCGGCCGCTTTTCTTCAGCCCCTAATGTATAATCGTCATCAGCGCTTTTTCCCACAACCATAAATCCTTCGGTAATGTACTGGAAGCAGGATTATAAAGACGAAACCATGAGGAGCCGGGCCATGAGAAACAAAATCTATCATAGCATGACAAATAAGATTATCCCGGTCTGCATGGCCATAAGCCTCTCCGTGATAACGACTGCATCTGTAGCAGCGGATGAGGGCGTCCCGATGCCGGGAACATTGACCGCTGACTACCCTGGCAAGGCCTATTCGCCCTATGCGAAACGCAGCTTCCCCGAGCGGCCGCTGTGGGGTGATTCGCATCTGCACACGGCGCTTTCCATGGACGCGGGCCTGTTTGGCAACCGCCTGCCACCGCGTGAAGCCTATCGGTTCGCGCGGGGTGAGGAAGTGGTGTCCTCCACCGGGCAGACGGTTCGGTTGTCGCGCCCGCTGGACTGGGTGGTGATTGCCGACCATTCCGATGGCATGGGCTTGTTCGGCGATCTTGCTGCCGGCAAGCCACAATTGTTGACCTACGAACAGGGCGCTCGCTGGAACAAGGGCCTTACAGAAGGCGGTGATGCGGCGGTTCAGGCGGCGCTTGATCTAATCACCAACTTCTCGCAGGGCAACGTGGATCCGGGCTTGATGGCACTCTATTCGCCGGGCTCGAAACTCTACAAGAATCTCTGGGAAAGAGTCATCGACGAGGCCGAGGTATTCAACGACCCGGGGCGTTTCACCGCCTTTATCGGTTTCGAGTGGACCTCGCTTATTAAAGGCAACAACATGCACCGTGTCGTCATCATGCGTGACGGCCCGGTACGTGCGCGACAAGTCGTACCTTTCACGATGACAGCGCCGCAGGGTAGCCCGGATCCGCGCGATCTGTGGCAGTACCTGACCAATTACGAGGAAAAGACCGACGGTGAGGTACTGGCCATCCCGCACAACGG
>DMKK01000281.1:6720-7337 GCA_003454335.1 Gammaproteobacteria bacterium
TTCGCTGATTACGAGAACTGGGATATCGGCAATCTTGATGTCAGTGAAGCAAAGACCGACGACATGCTTGCCGGCGAATATGCCCGCGAGGCATTGAAGCGCGGGCTGGCGATTGAAACGAAGCTCGGCACCAACCCCTACAAGTTCGGCATGATCGGTGCGACTGACAGTCACACCTCACTGGCGACTGCCGGGGAGGAAAATTTCTTTGGCAAGCACACCGGCTATGAACCCAAGCCGGAACGGATGTCGCATGCGTTCATGGAAAACGAGAACGGCAAGATCATGGGCTGGCAAATGGTTGCCTCCGGACTCGCCGCCGTCTGGGCGACCGAGAATACCCGCGAGGCCATCTTCGATGCGATGCAGCGTAAAGAGGTCTATGCCACGACCGGTCCGCGCATGGGCGTACGTTTGTTTGGCGGCTGGGATTTCACGGAGCAGGACGCAGAATCACGCATGCTGGCGATTGCAGGGTATGAAAAGGGCGTGCCAATGGGCGGTGACCTGCGGGCCAGGCCCAGGGATGCGAAGGCGCCAGGCTTTATGGTTTATGCACTGCGCGATCCGGTCGGTGCCAATCTCGACCGCATCCAGATCATCAAGGGCTGGATGGA
>DMKK01000089.1:0-712 GCA_003454335.1 Gammaproteobacteria bacterium
GTTCCCGTAGGTCGAATCCAGTGGCTTTAACTGATGACCGCGGGCAGCCAGTGCCTTGACCATGTCAGCGTCAAACGCGCCGGGTTCATACTGCACCACGTCGGGTAAATACTGATGATGGAAGCGTGGCGTATTTACCCAGGAATCCGGTTTATTGCCGGCGGCCAGATCCAGTATTCCCAGCAATACCATGGTAATGATACGGCTGCCTCCCGGCGTACCCAGTATGGCAACACCTGCTTCGCTCTCGACGAAGGTGGGCGACATACTTGACAGTGGTCGCTTGCCAGGTTCAATGGCATTCGCCTCTGCANNTTGGCGGAAAAGTCATCCATCTCGTCATTCAGCAGTACACCGGTTCCCGGCGGCACAACACAGGCGCCAAACGGATAATTAATACTCAGGGTTGCCGCCACCCGGTTGCCCTCGCTATCCAGGATCGAGAAATGCGTGGTATCACGGCCACCTGTCGCTGTATTCATACCCGGCAGAGTCGAGCTTGGCGTGGCGCGATCAAGCTGGATGGACTTCGCCAGGTCATCAGCGTGCCTCGGGCTGGTGAGACGGGCCACTGGCACCGCAACGAAATCGGTGTCACCAAGGTATACGGAACGGTCCCGGTAGGCACGCCGCATGACCTCGATCACAACATGGGTGCGCGTTGCTGCATCCAGGTCCTGCAACTGGAAAGCCGCTAACATATTCAGCATGG
>DMKK01000089.1:722-6222 GCA_003454335.1 Gammaproteobacteria bacterium
CGCGACACCACCCGAAGAAGGGGGTGCTGCCGAGGTAATACGCAATCCGTTGAATTCACCACGGAGCGGCTCTCGCTCCACTATACGGTATTGCGACAGGTCCTCCAGCGTCCAGACACCCCCTTCTGCACGCACCCCGTCAACCAGCTGCCGCGCAACCGGGCCACGATAAAACCCGGCATTACCAAATCGTGCAACCGCTTCCAGTGTGTCAGCCAGATCAGGTTGGACAATACGCCGACCAACCGCCGGCACCTCGTCATCCTGTAAAAATATTTCCGCAGCCTCCGGATCATTTTGCAGTGGAGCAAGCCGGAACTGTGCCATTTTCCGATAATATTCATCGACCATAAAACCCTTGCGCGCCAGGCGGATGGCCGGTTGCAGACTGCGCCTGAGCGACAGGCGGCCATAATGACGAGCGATGTGCACCAGCGCGGCCGGTTCACCGGGAATCCCGGCGGCGAGTGCACCGTCGACTGACATACCCGGAATGACTGCGCCATCAGCATCAAGATACATATCCCGACGGGCGGCAAGCGGGGCCTGTTCGCGGCCATCGACCATTACTTCATGCCCGTCACGTGCCCGGTGCAACAACCAGAAACCGCCGCCCCCGATGCCGGAACTGTATGGCTCAACCACGGCCAGGGCCGCACTAACAGCCACTGCTGCATCAAAGGCATTGCCGCCATCAGCCAGTATTTCCATACCAGCCTGTGTCGCCAGTGGATGCGCACTGGCAATCGCGGCAACCGGTGGCTTGACAGCCTCTGCGGCTGCCGGGAAAACACAGCCAACAAACAGCAAAAAGGCCCCGAGACGGAGCCCTGTTCTCAACCGTAAAAGCTTAATGATCATCCTCTCGCCTTCTTGCCTGTCAGCCGCTCGTATTTGAGCAACAAATCATCCCTGCTTTCCACGTGAGCAGGGTCATGCGGGATACATTCCACAGGACAGACTTCCACGCACTGTGAAGTGTCATAGTGCCCGACACATTCTGTGCACAGGTCCGGGTTGATCTCGTAGATCTCTTCGCCCTGATAGATTGCATCATTCGGGCATTCCGGTTCGCACACATCGCAATTGATGCATTCATCGGTAATCATCAAGGCCATACTAAAATCCTGCTGGAAAATCCGTGGAAACCCTGTTGTGTTCCACACCTGCGGTCAATAAAGAAGTATATCAATTCATACGCCCGCACAATGCCGTCACAACCTTCCTGTGGACAAAGGGTGTGACATCACCACCAAGACCGGAGATTTCACGCACCAGGCTGGAGGATATGTAGGCATACTGTTCTGCCGGCGTCAGAAACATGGTTTCAATTTCCGGCGCCAGATGGCGATTCATGCTGGCGAGCTGGAATTCGTATTCAAAATCAGACACGGCACGCAAACCACGCAAAATGATAGTGGCCTGCTTTTGATGCATAAAATCAACCAGCAGGTTATCAAAGCTGCAAATCTCCGCATTCTCGACATGCGCCAGCACTTCACGCGCCAGTGACACGCGCGTCCCAATCGGGAAGGCCCCGCCCTTGTCAAGATTGACGGCTACCGCCACGATCACCTTGTCAAAAATACGGGCTGCCCGTTCCACCAGGTCAGTGTGGCCATTGGTAATCGGATCAAAGGTACCAGGGTAAACGATTGTATCCATAGGCCAATTATGGCCTATACGGATATTTTCGTACAGTGACCGCAGTGGTGGGCTCGCCTACCGGGTTCTCAAACGCACTTTGCAAGATGATACCCCACCTGTCCTGTGTGTTTGCTGCGATACAACTCCCAGGAATCCGGCAGGTCCGGTATATAGGTTTTCTCCGCTTCGATATACACACGTGTGCCGGCTGCTAACCAGCCATTGTCTTCCAGCCGCTCGATACAGGCAGGCAGCCGGTTCTCCCGGAAGGGGGGGTCAAGAAACACAATATCAAAAGGTGCTGCCTTGCCCGTCAGCCAGCTGTTTACGTCCTGCTGCACCAGCTGTGCTCCCGAAAATCCCAGTTCCTGCAACTGCTCGCGCAGCGTAGCAACGACCACCGCGTCATAATCAACCATGACGACTTCCGCGGCACCGCGTGAAGCGGCCTCAATACCCAGAGCCCCACTGCCCGCAAACAGGTCAAGGCAGCGCGCACCCTGGACAAACGGGTCCAGCCAGTTAAACAGGGTTTCACGCACCCGGTCAGGCGTCGGACGCAGACCCGGGACTGGCGCGAACGACAGCTTTCGTCCACGCCAGCGACCGGCAATGATGCGCAGCTGGTTAACATGTTGATTTGGTTTCATGGGACAGCATGATCCGGTCATACTGGCTGCCAGTCAATGGGGCCGGTAACCAGCCGGCAAGAACATTAACGCTGTTTACGGGCGATACCGGCCAGGCCTAATATTCCGGACAGGAACAGCAGCACAGCCGGCGGCAATGGTACTGCACTAGCCGGGACACTGCCCGGCGTCGGCAAATCCAGCGCCATGAAATCAAGCAGGTTATTGTGCGTATCCACCGCAGGATTAAAACGTGCCAGACTACTGCCGGACGGCACATCCGGTGCAGCGCTGCCCTCACCGGCAAACACCCCGCCACTAAAATCCCCGTACCCCACGGCATCCAGGATGTGATTACCATCCCGCAACACAACCGAATCCGGTCCGTTCTGAAAATCAATCTCCCGGACCAGGTCGATACCACTGACCAGGCTGGTGCCATTGCCGTCATCATCACCGATCACAAAAACCCCGTCAGCCGGGATCGTGCCAACCAGCACCACGCTACGGTAGACGCTGCCATCCGCACCGTTAACACCTTCCAGCAACAGGCCATCGAGCAAGGCGCCGGGGGCACCAAACAATTCAACAAACACATTGCCGTTATCGGTACCGGCCGCATCATAAAGCACTTCCGAGATAACCGTTTGCGCCTGTGCTCCAGCAAGTGCAGACATTCCAGTGAATGCCAGCGCAAGCTGCGTCATCCGTTGATTAAGTTTCCTTGTGAAAAACATAATTTCCTCCATGTAACTATCTGGTTGTTGGGTCACTGCAAGCGTCTGAACGCCCAGGACGTGTAGGGCATCCATGCCCGGGCCCGTTTCCGGGTGTCCTGTAAACCAGATTACATAGAGGAGCAGTGATAAACAGCCGGCACAACGCAACACGGCCTGTCAGTTGCAACTGACAGGCCGCGTACGAAACAAGACAGGAAGCAGCCGGGACTGCTGGTGAAGTTCTGGCACAGAACTTGTGGGAGCGTCATCCCCGGCGCGAATCGCGGCGAGGACGCTGCTCCTACAGTAAGGTTTGTTGCAAAGCCGGAAGCCCCCTAGTTTTCACCACCAACAATAATCGTCACCATGGTTTCCGGAGAAACTCTGCGCCGGAAGGCATCATTGATTTGCTGTTGCGTGACGGCGGTTACTTTATCGTTGAAGGTATCGAGATAGTCCAGCGGCAGGTCATAAAAACCAATCATATTCAAATGACTGATAATGCCCGAGTTGCTTGCAATACGCAGCGGAAAACCACCGGTTATATTTTTCTTTGCAGCAACCAGCTCGGCTTCCGTCGGACCCTTGTCAACGAAGTCCTGCAGGGTCTTGCGCATGACTGCAAGCGCCTCACCCACCTGGTCATTACGCGTCTGCAACGACAGCAGGTACGGACCATCCTGCTCCATGGGTGAAAAATAGCTGTTCACGCTGTAAGACAGACCGCGTTGTTCCCGAACTTCTTCATGCAACCGCGACACCAGGCCGCCGCCGCCCAGCACATGGTTGCCAACGTACAATGAAAAATAGTCAGGATCACCGCGATGCATTCCCGGTGCCCCCATACGCACATGAGTTTGCGTTGAAGGATGCACAATACGCTCTTCGAAGGCCTGCTTTAATACCGGAACCGGCGGCAGGGCAGCTGCCCGCTTGCCGGCCGGCAAAGCACCGGTTATCTGCCCTACCAGAGTCTCTGCAGCCTTGCGGTCGAGGTCACCGACAAGGGAAACAACGGCATTATGTGCCACGTAATATCGCTTGTAGAAGGCTTTTACCGCATCGAGCTTGAGCGCCTTGACACTCTCTTCGGTACCACTGACCCGGTGGGCATACGGGTGCCCTCCATAGACCGACTGGAAGAACGTGTAGTCGGCCACCGTGGAGGGTGATTGTTCACTGCGCCGTATCCCGACCAGCTTCCGCTCACGCTCGCGTTCGAAGTCCTTCTTGTCAAAGTTCGGTCGGGTGATGACGTCTGCAAGAATTGCGAGTGCCGGCTCCAGGTGTGCCTTGTCACTCAAACTGCGCAGACTGACCACAGCCATTTCCCGTACCGAGCTGGTACTCAATTCAGCACCCAGCGATTCAATCCGGGTGGCAATCTCGTCCGCACTGAGTCCGGCCGCCCCCATATCCAGCAAGGTATTTGTCATGCGGGCGAGACCAGGCTGGCCGTCATCACGCACGCTGCCGGCGGCAAAAGTGACATTGATATCCAGCATCGGCAACTCCGGTGCCGGCACAAAATAAACCCGGACACCGTTATCCGTTACCCAGTGCTGAATATCGGGCATGGCATGTGCCGCCGGGATAAATGACAGGCACAACAGCAGCAGACTGCTGATGAAGCCAGACAACGCAGTAGCAAGCCTAGTTTCCATGACCACCTCCATTGCTGTCGGCACGCGGGGTAGTGCCAGTGTCCATGGGTAGCGGATCAAGTTCCGCAATCGTCAGGTATTCTTCCACCAGGTACTTCTTCGCAACCGCCTGGATCTGCCCGGCAGTCACGGCGTTAATCCGCTCAACATAGGCATCGGCAAGTTTCCAGTCCAGGCCAACGGCCTCCAGTTGACCGACTTTCATTGCCTGGTAGAAGGACGAATCCTGCTCATAGACATCGCTTGCGACCACCTGCGATTTAACCCGTGCCAGTTCGTCCGCCGCAACCAGCGTTTCCTGCAGACGCTGAACCTGCTCAAACAGTGCTTGCTGTACCTCTGCGATGCTGTGCTCACCTGCCGGGGTCCCGTCCAGCAGGAACAGTCCTGCCTGGCGGTCATAGAGGTCATAACCGGCACCGGCACTGGTAGCAATCTGGCTGCCACGCACCAGTTCACGGGTCAGACGGGCACTGTCGCCGCCATCAAGAATATTCGCCAGCACCTCCAGGGCATAGGGCTCCCAGTCATCCTCTGCCGTGCGCAGCACCGGCGTCTTGTAACCCATGACGGTATAGGGCACTTCAGCCGGTGCCTGCACGTTGACGTAACGCTTGCCCCTTTGCTGTGGTTCCAGCCGCGGCTTCGGCGGAATAATCTCTTCCGGCTTCAATGGACCAAAATATTTATTGGCCAGCGCCAGCACGGCCGCCGGTTCAACATCGCCGACGACCACGACAATGGCATTATTCGGTGCATACCAGCGTTGATACCATGCCTGCAGGTCACCCAACTCCATGTTTTCCAGGTCATTCATCCAGCCAATGGTCGGAATCCGCAC
>DMKK01000089.1:6286-6528 GCA_003454335.1 Gammaproteobacteria bacterium
TCTTCCATTACCACATTGATTTCCTTCTGAAATTCCTTGTCCTGCAGATGCAGGTTGCGCATGCGGTCGGCCTCCAGCTCAAAACTGACGGCCAGGCGGCTTTTCTCAAGGCGCTGGAAATAGGCGGTGTAATCCTTGCTGGTGAAGGCATTCTCACGACCGCCATTTTCAGCAATGATGCGGGAAAACTCACCCGGGGGATGGGCATCGGTGCCCTTGAACATCATGTGTTCCAGCACATG
>DMKK01000280.1 GCA_003454335.1 Gammaproteobacteria bacterium
GGGTTGGGAAGCCGGTGTCGACGGTTCAGTGGCTATTGCAAAATGGGGCGCGGGTACGGATATCAATTCCCAGAACTTCAAGGATCCTATTGTCGGTTTCGTACTTGACAACAAGGGCCTGATGGCAGGTATTTCCCTGGAAGGTTCCAAGATCAGCAAGATCGATCCGTAGTCTAAAAGCAAGACAAGGCCATGGATGGCCTGTTTGCGATTACACGATATTGGTTTGATCGGGTAAAGATAGTTATTGCTCCGGAATCCACGGAAGAACACGAAAATATAAAATCCTTAATAGCAATTTTTCCGTGTTCTTCCGTGGATTTCGTGGCCATATTGATTTGTCTTTTTCAGATTAAACCTGTACCAGGAGTCAGTCCTTTGCGGCCAGATCATCCAGATACACTTCCGCGTCCAGGGCAGCCATGCAACCCGTCCCTGCAGAGGTCACTGCCTGGCGGTAGACGTGATCGCAGACATCACCCGCGGCAAATACGCCGGCCACACTGGTTGCCGTCGCATTACCCTCGCTACCGCTCCTGATTTTTATATAACCATTGTTCATAACAAGCTGGCCATCAAAAATACCGGTATTCGGCTTGTGTCCAATCGCGATAAACACCCCCATTAGATCGATATCCCGGGTGCTGTTGTCCTTGACATTTTTTATGCGCATACCCGTCACGCCGCTGTCATCACCCAGCACCTCGTCCAGCACGCTGTCCCAGGCAATGGTCACAACGCCTTCCTGTTCTTTCCTGAACAGGCGGTCCTGAAGAATCTTTTCAGAACGCAGTTCATCGCGACGGTGCACCAGCGTCACATGCGAGGCAATGTTTGCAAGATAAAGGGCCTCCTCAACCGCCGTATTACCGCCGCCAATGACGGCCACGGACTGTTGCTTGTAAAAGAAGCCGTCACAGGTTGCGCAGGCGGACACACCTTTCCCCTTGAACGCCTCTTCAGAGGGCAGGCCGAGGTACATGGCAGAGGCGCCGGTAGCGATGATCAGTGCATCACAGGTATAAACTGCGGAGTCTCCCTCGAGCCGGTACGGTTTGTTGCTGAAATCGACCGTATGAATGTGATCAAAGATCATTTCGGTATCAAAACGTTCCGCATGTTCACGCATGTTTTCCATCAGCGGCGGGCCCTGCAGGCCTTTTTCCCCGCCGGGCCAGTTCTCGACCTCGGTCGTGGTCATCAACTGGCCGCCCTGTTCCAGCCCGGTCACGAGGACAGGGTCCAGGTTGGCCCGGGCAGCATAGACGGCAGCGGTATACCCGGCCGGGCCGGAGCCCAGAATAAGAAGGCGGCAGTGCTTGATATCGCTCATGTATAATGACTCCGTTTAACAGGGTAGCTCGAATAGCAGGTACTGAATGTTACGGAACTTGAGGGGTAGGGTAAAGCAACCATGCAGATAGGGATTCCGCGCGAGATCAAGCCACTGGAAGGCCGGGTGGCGCTTAATCCGGAGGCCTGTGGCGACCTGGTCCAGGCAGGCCACCGCGTTTACGTGGAACAGAATGCCGGAAGACTTTCAGGGTATTCAGATGATCTCTATGCCGCGGCAGGCGTGACCATTACCCGGGATGCCGCGGAGACCTATGGCCGGGCGCAACTGCTCATCAAGGTCAAGGAACCGGTCGCTGGCGATCTGGCCCTGCTGCAAAGTGACCACCGGCTATTCTGTTACCTGCACCTTGCAGCCAACCCGGCGCTTGCCAGCCAGCTGCAGGCCATTGGACTGACTGCCGTGGGTTTTGAAACCGTCGAGACGGACAACAGGGCATTACCCCTGCTGGCACCCATGAGCGACATTGCCGGGCGGCTTGCCACCCAGATAGGCAGCAATTTGTTGCAGCAACCGGCCGGTGGCAAGGGACTGTTGCTGGGTGGTTTGCCGGGAGCCGAGCGCGGCCGGGTGGTCATCATCGGCGCGGGCAATGCTGGTGGGAACGCAGCCGCCATGGCGGCCGCCATGGGTGCGGAAGTTACCGTATTTGACCGTAACCGTGAACGCCTGGTGGCCATGCGCAGCCTCGGTAATAACGTCACGGGCCTGTACCCCTACCGGGATGCAGTCAGGCATGCGGTTACCGGTGCTGACCTGCTGATTGGTGCAGTACTGAAAATCGGTGACCGTTCACCCCACATAGTGACACGTCAGATGGTTGCGGCCATGGCGGTCGGCAGTGTGATCGTGGATATTTCGGTTGACCAGGGCGGTTGTATTGAGACCACCCGGCCAACCACCTATGAAAACCCGACCTATATAGAAGAAGGCGTGCTGCATTTTGCGGTAACCAATATGCCCGGTGCGGTACCGCGCAGCGCTTCACAGGCACTTTCGGCTGCCTTGCTCCCCTATGTGCACCAGATAACCCGGGCTGACTGGAAAACGAGTCTGCCACTGGCGCGCGGTATCAATATCGAGGCCGGGCACATTGTTCACCCTGCCTTGAAAGAATCACTTGCTTAAGAAATAAAATTAAATAGAATCTTACGATTGGCGTAACTACCTATGAAAGAGGATGATTTTGGCTCAGGCACGACGTAAAACAGGAAAAACAGGCAAAACCGCGAAACTGACACACCAGGTAACGCGTGGCTTGCGCGAGGGGGCGTTGTTCATCCTCAGCGCGCTGGCCATCTTCCTGCTGGTATCCCTGGCAAGTTATCATCCCGCAGATCCCGGCTGGTCAAACAGTGGCGACGTGGCCCGCATATACAATGCCGGCGGGCTGATTGGTGCGTGGCTGGCAGACGTTCTGCTGTACTTGCTGGGCTACCTCGCTTACCTGTTTCCTGTCATGGTCGGTTACAGCGGCTGGCTGGTTTACCGCGGTCTTACGCCCACGGGAGAAATCGATCTGCATGTGCTGGCCGTTCGCTGGGCCGGTTTCCTGTTGACGGTCGGTGCAGGTTGCGGACTGGCAACACTTGAGTCCGGCAGCCATCAGGGGCAATTGCCAGCCGGTGCCGGCGGCGTATTCGGTAACGTCATTGGTAACGGCCTGGTTGATGTCGTCAGTCCTGTCGGTGCAACCCTGTTCCTGCTGGCATTGTTTCTTACCGGCGTCACCCTGTTT
>DMKK01000252.1:0-1331 GCA_003454335.1 Gammaproteobacteria bacterium
CAGGTGGCGCTCGTCAATACCGGGACCGTTATCTGTGACCGCTATCTGCACACCGGCACCGGTCCCGGCCCCGCGCATCACCACACTGGTGTTGTCAAGACTGTACTTGATGGCATTGTCCACCAGGTTGACCACGGCCTGGGTCAACAGCGAACGATCTGCATAGACGTGTAGCGCCGCAGGACACACGAATTTGAGCGAGATATGTTTTTCATCGGCCCGCGCCCGGCAAATCTGGTAGCAGGACTCCAGGATTTCCTTCAGGTTCTGTTCGCTCAGGTCGAGAATTTCGTCCAGGGGCGCACTTTCCAGCCTCGAGAGCGTCAACAGGTCATCGATGATAGCGGCCAGGCGGTCTGCCTGCCGGGAGATAATTTCGAGAAAATGATCAAGTTCTTCGGGGCTGTCCTTGGCACCCTCGAGCAGGGTCTCGACAAAACCGACAATGGTGGTGACCGGGGTCTTCAGTTCGTGTGATACGTTGGCAACGAAGTCCAGCCGCAGGTTTTCCAGCCGGTCGAGCTGGATGGCCATGCGGTTCAGGTCCCCGGCCAGTTCATCGATTTCCCGGACCGGGTATTCCGGCAGATGGACCTCGAAGCGACCGCGCGCAAACCGTTCCGCGCCATGGCGGATCTCGACCAGTGGCGGGTTGATCTTGCGGTACAGGTAGATACTGACCGCAAATACCGCCGCCACCAGTACCAGCAACACCCCGAGCAGCTTGTGGAACATCTCTTCCAGCAATTCCTCGATCGAGGACAACGGCAATGCAGTGCGCACCACCCAGGGCTTACTGTCGGGCCGGTTCTGCAACACGGCAACGTACAGCAATTGCGCACGCACGGTATTACTGAAACGGATGACCGAACCGGTATGGCCGTTGAGGGCCGCCATGATTTCCGGTCGCTGGCGGTGATTTTCCATCTGCGCGGGGTCCGCCTCGGAATCACACAGCACGGTGCCGGCGGAGTCGACAACCGTCACCCGGATATCAGGATCCGTTGGCTTGAGTACCAGACAATAGGTCTCCAGGTTGTCCGGCAGCGGCCGTTCGGCCTGGATATCGAGTCCGATACTGCGGGCGCGGGCCTCAAGCACGGTCTCCAGATGATCACTGAAAAAATCCCGGAATCTGTCAGCAACGTACAACGTCACCAGCAGTAGCGCGACCAGGATGATCGCGACAGAAGCGCCATAATACAGCCAGATCGAGTGTTTGCGGTGTTGGCGTACTGCCATCATTCCTTGAAGCGGTAACCAATCCCGCGGACGGTTTCAATGTAATCTGCATGCTTGCCGAGTTTCTTGCGCAGGCCTGCGATCTGTAC
>DMKK01000252.1:1414-5179 GCA_003454335.1 Gammaproteobacteria bacterium
TTCTCCTGCCAGCCTGGCCTTGAATTTGACCGGATCGATTTCAAGTTCATGGATCCTGACGACATCTCCCTGGTCAGCCGGTTGTTGCCCGGTGCGGCGTAACAGGACCCGCAGGCGGGCGATGAGAACTTTCGGGCTGAATGGTTTTGCGACGTAGTCATCGGCACCCATTTCCAGACCGGTAATGATATCGGCCTCCTCGCCCTTTGCAGACGCAATAATGATCGGAATATCGCGGGTCTCGTCGTTGTTCTTCAGTGCCCGACAGACGGAAAGTCCGTCCATTCCCGGCAGCATCAGATCGAGGACGATAAGATCGGGATGATTCGCAATCGCATGCTGCAAACCCAGTTCACCGGACTCGACAGCGGTGACCGAAAACCCCTCTTTGCCGAGATTGTAGAGCAGCAAGGTCCGGATATCTTCTTCGTCTTCTACGATCAGAACAGTATTTTGTGACATGGCGCAATGGTGCCACATTCTTTCGGCAACAGGATAGCCCCTTAACAGAAACGTAATATTTGACGAAAAGTGGCTTTTGTTTAATCCGTGTGATGGGTGCGCCGCTGCGCTCCTTCACCAATCCTATCTAAACTGTAGGAGCGCCGTCCCCGGCGCGAATCGCGGCGGGGACGCCGCTCCCACGACATCATGAGTATTGTTGGATTATTTGTAGGATGGGTGAAGGAGCGCAGCAACGCACCCATCAGTTCGAAGGATATCGCGAATAGTTGCCACGAAAACCGCCGGCCAGGCAGTTACTTCAATAACGCCTCAACAGAGAAACCTTCCTGTTCCAGGATACGCTTGAGCTTCTTGAGTGCATCCATCTGAATTTGCCGGACACGCTCGCGCGTTACCCCGATCTCCTGGCCGACTTGCTCCAGCGTAGACACGGCATACCCGTGCAGGCCAAAGCGGCGTTCAACGACTTCCCGCTGCTTGTCACTGAGTTGTGACAGGCAATCTTCCAGGTTCGAATGTACACTTTCTTCCTGCAGGGTTTCAGTCGGGTCCTTGATATTAGTATCCGGAATCGTGTCCAGCAGCGTTTTTCCGGATTCACGCATCACGGTGCTGTCTGTCGAGGCAACGCGTTCATTCAGTCCGAGCATCCGTTCCACATCGGCAATCGGCTTGTTCAGCAAGGTGGCGATATCCTCGGCAGACGGTTCATGATCAAGTGTCTGCGCAAGACTGCGTGCCGCCCGGAGATACACGTTGATTTCCTTGGCGACATGGATGGGCAGGCGAATGGTCCGTGTCTGGTTCATGATGGCACGTTCAATAGTTTGCCGGATCCACCAGGTACCGTAGGTCGAAAAACGAAAACCGAGCTCGGGATCAAACTTCTCAACCGCACGAATCAGGCCAAGGTTGCCTTCCTCAATCAGATCCAGAAAGGCCAGGCCGCGGTTCATGTAACGCCGGGCGATCTTTACCACCAGGCGCAGGTTACTCTCTATCATGCGCTTGCGGGCTGCTTCGTCGCCCTGCTGGGCGAGCCGCGAGTACTTTACCTCCTCCTCTGCACTCAGCAGTGGCGAGGCACCGATCTCGTTGAGGTAAAGCCGGGTGGGGTCGTGACTTTCGGCTGCGCTGGCCCGTTCCCGCCTGGTGCCGGGCCCAGACGAACCCGTAGCCGGCGCCTGTTGCTTGGCGGCAGGCTGGCCGGTTGAGTCACTGCTGTCGGGTCCCTTGCGTCTTGCCATGGCATTCCCGCCATACGTTTTTTTTACCCTTGCCGTCCGGGGACAGACAAGGCATCGGTGAAGATGATCTACACCATCATTTCCGCGGCAGGTACTTCAGGGGATCAACCGGTTTTCCATCCTTGCGGATTTCAAAATACAGCTCATTGCGGCTGGTGCCGCTGCTCCCCATCTTTGCAATCATTTTCCCTGCTGTGACGTGCTCACCTTCTGCAACAAGCAACGTGCTGTTATGCCCGTAGGCACTGAGCAGATTTTCGTTGTGTTTAACGATAATAAGCCTGCCATAGCCAACAAGTCCACTCCCGGCATACACAACAGTGCCATTGGCGGCAGCTTTTACCGGCTGATCGGCATGCCCGCCGATCTCGATCCCCCGTTTTCCGGTGGAATTTGACTGGAATTTGCTCAACAGGCGGCCCCGGGTAGGCCATAGCCATGTGCCATTAAATGCTGGCCCAACAGTGACTTGTGGCACCGGTTTCGGTTGCGGACTGCTAACCGGCCTGGCCGCCGGTTTGGGCGCCGGTTTTGAAGCAGACGCCGTGACCGGCCTGGATAACACCACCGTCCTGCTTTGCGGCAACGGAACCGTGCGTGCACCGCTGGAGCCGGCTGCCGGCCTGACACGCAATCGCTGGCCACTATAGATGGTGTACGGCGGTCCAATGCCATTGATGCTGGCAAGGTCCCGGTAGCCCAGACCATGCTGCCAGGCAATGGAATGCAGGGTGTCACCACGCGCAACGACATAGAAACTTGCATTGGAGGTCTTGACCGGTGTCCGCGCTACCCGTGATTTTGTTGTCGAGGCCTTGTTGTTGCGCGAGTCAATCGGTGCCTTGACCGACTGTCCACCGCAAGCGGCCAGCAGGGACAGGCAAACAACAAGGGATATATAGCGGTAACGCATCAGTGGCGAAAATAGAAAAAGGCAACGACGGCCAATACGATCACCAACCAGCCAATACGTTCAACATAGACCCGCAAGTTCTCTTCCATCTGCGGGCCACCCCAGGCCATCAACCCGGCCACCAGGAAAAACCGGCCGCCACGGCCAATGATCGAACCGGCGACGAACAGGGGCAGACTCATGGACAGCGTACCTGCCGCAATGGTAAATACCTTGTAGGGTATGGGCGAAAAACCGGCCACCAGTATTGCCCAGAAGCCCCACTCTGCAAACCAGTTGCGGGCATGCTGGTATTTATCCCAGTAGTGACTCTCCTGCAGCCAGGGCTGGATCAGATCAAAGGCGTAGTACCCGATCAAATAACCCAGCAGGCCACCAAGAACCGATGCCAGCGTCGTGATGCCCGCATAACGCCAGGCACGTGACGGTTGCGCCATACTCATGGGCGCCAGCATCACGTCGGGAGGAATCGGAAAAAAAGAGGATTCGGCGAAACTCAGCCCCGACAGGTACCACACGGCATGGCGGTGACGCGCCCAACCCATGCATTTGTCATACAAGGAGGTAAACAGCTGCATCAGACCTGCCCCGTTAACAAGGGCACAAAGATCACCGCATCAAGGCCTGTTTTTTCAAAGGTGTCGGCATTGCGCGTCACCAGGGTCAGTGTCTGCCGGGCATGGCCACCCACGGGGATAACCAGCCGGCCACCGTCAGGTGACAGCTGTTCCAGCAATGCCTGCGGAATCTTTTCTGCGGCCGCGGTGGTGATAATGGCATCATAGGGTGCGAAGTCCGGCAGCCCTTCCGTGCCATCGGAATAGCTGGCCCGGATATTCCTGAGACCCAGCTTGCGGAAGCGCTGCCGTGCCTGCTCGGCAAGCGGCTTGATGCGCTCGACGGTGTAAATCTTCGGTACCAGCGGCGCCAGTACCGCGGCCTGGTAACCGGAACCGGTACCGATCTCCAGCACCGTCTGCGGCTGACCACTGATAATCAGGTCGGTCATGGCCGCCACGACATACGGTTGCGAGATCGTCTGGTTGTAGCCGATGGGCAGCGCCGTGTCTTCATAGGCACGACTGGCCAGGGCCTCGTCGACGAACAGGTGCCGGGGGGTATTGCGGATGACATCAAGGA
>DMKK01000100.1 GCA_003454335.1 Gammaproteobacteria bacterium
CCGGTGTGTGTACACCAGGACCATGGTGCTTCACCCTCGGTATGCCAGCGTTCCATACAGCTGGGTTTCAGCTCGGTCATGATGGACGGTTCCCTGGGGCCGGACATGAAAACGCCCATGAGCTACGAGTACAACGCCGATGTAACCAGTAAAACAGTCGCCATGGCGCATGCCTGCGGTGTATCTGTCGAGGGTGAGCTGGGTTGCCTGGGTTCACTGGAAACCGGCATGGCCGGTGAAGAAGACGGTTCCGGTGCGGAAGGTGTGTTGTCACATGACCAGTTGCTGACTGATCCGGAAGAAGCAGCCAAGTTTGTAGAGGACACCAAGTGCGATGCGCTTGCTATTGCCATCGGCACCAGTCACGGGGCCTACAAGTTTACCCGCCCGCCGACCGGTGATGTCCTGGCAATAAGCCGTATCAAGGAAATTCATGCTCGTATTCCTGATACTCACCTGGTGATGCACGGTTCTTCCTCTGTCCCGCAGGACTGGTTGGCGATCATTAATGAAAATGGCGGCGATATGGGTGAAACCTATGGTGTGCCGGTCGAGGAAATCCAGGAAGGCATCAAGAACGGTGTGCGCAAGGTCAATATTGATACTGACCTGCGCATGGCCTCTACCGGTGCTATTCGCAAACACCTCGCAGAAAACCCTTCGAACTTTGATCCGCGCAAATACCTGCGTGCGGCAACCGATGCCATGCGAGATATTTGCAAGATGCGTTATGAAGCCTTTGGTGCGGCGGGTAATGCGTCGAAGATCCAGGTGATCAACCTGGAAGATATGTACAGGCGTTATGAAAGTGGCGAGCTCGATCCAACAGTAAAATAGGTGGATCTGCAGGATTGGGAAAAAGGCGGCTTTGGCCGCCTTTTTCTTGCCCGGAATTTGTGTAATGCTGTGTAATTATTTATTGTTGCCGGGATGTTTGTGTGGGCAGGCCGGGTGTAGTTGAACGGGTGGATAATAATGTCAAAACTCTATTCTTTCTCTGACTATGATAAATATATGAGTCTGAAGCTGGACTTTGAAGTGTGGTTGATTATTGCGTATTTCCTGAAGCCCTTCATTTTGAAAGTGTCAACCATACAGATGGGGCGGGGGGGAGTTAAATCTGGCAGTGTTAGCGGCTTGAAGGACATGGTATATCCGAATGATTTCGGTTTTTTTATCGCCTTTCTGGCAACAATACCGGTTTTGTTGCTTGTTTTCGCCTACGCAAAGAGGAAACCCGGTGCCTCCGGGCTGGTAAGAAAGATCTGGCATAATGGCAGGACGCTGCTGATTATGACTGCCGTGTTGAATATGATTATTATTTTTGTGCCTTTCCTGCTGGACCTGACACACCGCATTAACATGCTTGGCTGGGTACAGCTGGTCATCGCCATTTATATTATTTATTACCTGTATACCAAGCAACGAGTGAAAGACACCTTTGCTGATTTTCCGAAAGATGACCCTGATACGGCAGAGACGTAAGTGCGTGCTCGCCTGTAGTTCTGCAGGTGACGGCTTGAGCGTGTGCTGCGTTGATATAATTATAAGTTTATAAACAGCTGGTTAGCTGTTGTTTTTTGCCGTTCCCTGTTGCTTGAGGCACTAGTCTGTGCCGCGATGAGCATGCCGTCTCAATTTCCCCGTTAGCTGTCCGATATATTAAGGGTACACAGGTATCCATTTTCTGTGCGCCCGGGAAACCCGCTTGCACAGACCGTTCTCATGGCTATGACAATTAAACAACGACTATCAAGCAGTAAATACCTGGATGCCCGGCAGATTTCTGCTGCTGGTGTAAGCGTATTCGAGTCAGAAATCGACCATCAGCAAATTGAACTTGTATACATACAGGCGCCAGCGGCGGTGGGTACCGCATTTCTGCTGGCCGTACTGGTAACGCTGGGACTCTGGAATGTAGTGGAGCATTTCTGGCTGCTGCTGTGGCTGGGTGCGCAGTTTATACAGACAGCAGCCAGATTGTGGCTTGTCTATCGATATCAGCGTGCCGCGATTGCGCAAAGAAAGAATGCACGCTGGGCGATTCTGTTTTTAACAGGTACGCTTATGTCGGGTATTGTCTGGGGCTGTATAGGGCTGATCTTTCAGTTCTCATGGCCGGTCGTATACCAGACACTGGTCATTATGAGTCTGGCCGGTGTGCTTGCAGGGGCAATTTCCTCATATGCTGCCATGCTGTCTGTGTATGTTGCCTTTATGGTGCCAGCCATATTGATTCCTGCGCAGTCCATGCTGATGCATAACAGCAGTGTCAGTAACAATCTGGGACTGTTGTGGATGTTATTCGCGGGTGTACTGATTGTGATAGCGCGGAACTATAACAACAGCGTTATGCAGTCATTGCAGTTGCGTGAGGAGAACAATGATTTGTTGCGGGAAACGGCAGCAATCAATGTGGCCCTGGAGCATGAGGCAAAATTACGCCAGCATGCGCAGGACCAGTTGCTCCTCGAGCGCCAGTTATTTACTGAAGGGCCGGTGACGATGTTCCGCTGGGCTGCAACAGCAGGGCGGCCTGTCGAATATGTATCCGCAGCTGTTTCACAATTCGGGTATGACAGCAAGGAACTGGTTCAGGGCAGGAAACATTATATCGAGATGATTCACCCCAATGATGCCCGGCGATTTACTGAGTCTGAAATGGAGCGAGGTGAAGACGGTGTTCAGTTTGTAGCGGTCGATTACCGTATTGTGTGCGGCAATGGTGATGTGCGCTGGGTCTATGACTATACCGTTCCGGTGCATGATGCAGAGGGTAAGCTGACGCATTATGCCGGCTATATTCTGGATATAACCGGTCGCAAACATGACGAGTACGAGTTGAACCAGGCAAGAGAGCGCGCCCAGGTAACGTTGCACTCAATTGCAGATGCAGTGATTACGACGGATGTAAATGGCCAGATTGAGTACCTGAATCCAAGTGCTGCAATGTTGACGGGTTGGGATGGGGAAATAGCCAGGGGGTTGCCGATTCAGCGTGTTTTCAGTTTGTTCTATGAAGACAGCCGGGAGCGGGTCAAAGATCCGATCAGACAGTGTCTGGCATACGGAGAAGCAGTCAAGTCAGGCAAGGAGATTACCCTGAAACGCCATGGTGGTGAGACCTGTTCCATTCAGTATTCTGCATCACCGATCATGGCTGACAGTGGCTCGGCACTGGGTGTGATCCTGGTTATCCATGATATAACTGAAGCGAGGAAGATGGAGCGCGAAATTTCCTATCAGGCAACGCACGACGCGCTTACCGGATTGATTAATCGAACCGAGTTTGAGGCGCGGCTTGGTTTTGCGATTGAGTCGACGTATCAGGCAGCGGAGAGCCATGTACTGTGCCAGCTCGATATCGACAAGCTAAAGATAATCAATGACACTTGCTGCTATGAAGCCGGTGACAGCATCATCAGGTGTGTGACGGCAGTTATACGGGGTTGCCTCCGTGACTCTGATATCCTGGCGCGTATTGGCGGGGATGAATTCGGGATAGTGTTGAAGAACTGCACGCTGGACGCAGCCAGGGAAGTTGCCGGTAATATATTGTCAGCTATTCGTGGTATGAATTTCACAAGTTGTGAGCGCTCCTTTGATGTCTGTGCGAGTATCGGTCTTGCGCCAGTGACATCTACTTCTGCAGGTCTGGCGAATATCATGAGCCAGGTTGACCTTGCCTGTTATGAAGCAAAGGATTCGGGCGGTGACCGCTATTGTGTCTATGAATCAAGTGACCGGAATCTGCTGCGTCGGCATGACGAAATGAAATGGGTTACGACGCTGAATGAGGCCATCAAGTCGGATCGACTGGTGCTTTATTATCAGGATATCGTACCGGTGGTACCGGATGCCGGTGCTGGCGGTCACTTTGAAGTGCTGGTGCGCATGCTTGACGAGAACGGCAATATTGTTCCGCCCGACGTATTCCTGCCAGCGGCCGAACGTTATCATCTGGTTACCAGTCTTGACCGATGGGTGGTCAGTCATACTTTCTCATGGTATGCCAGCCATCAGTGTACTGATGCGGCAGGACTGGAGACAATTTCCATTAATCTGTCCGGTGCTTCTGTCACCGATGCCGGCTTCCTGGATTTTATAATAAATGAATTGCACGCCCATGAGGTACCGCCAGCGGTTGTCTGTTTTGAAATTACTGAAACAGCCGCAATTGCCAATCTGGAGGCGGCAACCGGATTTATTCATGAACTAAAACGTCTGGGGTGTCGTTTTGCCCTGGATGATTTTGGCAGTGGCCTGAGTTCTTTCTCCTACCTGAAGAATTTGCCGGTTGACTATTTAAAGATCGACGGGAGTTTCGTCAAGGATATGGAAACCGATGCAATTGATTGTGCGATGGTCAGTTCTATTCATCAGATCGGCAGTGTGATGGGTACAAAAACAATTGCCGAATTTGTTGAAAATGACGGCATCCTCGAAAAGCTTGCCGAGATTGGTGTTGACTATGCGCAGGGCTATGGCATTGCACGACCAAGGCCATTGCATGAAATGCAACTGGCCTCAAAGCGGTCTGCCTGATAGCAGCACTAATGTCAGGGCAATCGCGCCCGGCAAGGCCTGAATAAACAGGATAGAACGATTTGCCGTTAGCGCACCGAAAATGCCGGCCACGATGACGCAGATCAGAAAAAACACACTAATTGCCGCTGAATCTCCTGGCGATACCAGTCCCCAGATCAGTCCGGCGGCGAGGAAGCCGTTATATAAGCCCTGGTTGGCTGCCAGCGCAGCAGTCTGTGTTGCCAGTTCAGGTGTTAGTCCGAAGATGCGTCGCCCCAGGGGTTTTGTCCAGAAAAACATCTCCAGAACCATAAACAGCAGGTGGAGAAAGGCGACAAATGCGACTGCGATGTTGGAGGCCATTGGTCTGATCCCTGTTTTATAATCGGGTTAGATAACAAGCGCCGGCTCATTTAGCAAAGCGGCCTGTTCTCTCAATGTCAGTATGTGTTCTTCCCAGTAACGTGCGGTATTGAACCACGGGAAGGCCCTGGGGAAGGCCGGGTCTTCCCAGCGTCTTGCCAGCCAGGCAGCGTAGTGAAGGATGCGCAACGTGCGCAACGGTTCTATCAGTTGCAATTGCCGGTGATCAAAATCATGGAACTGCAGGTAGCCCTCGATAATATCCATAAGTTGTGTTTGCATTTCGTACCGCTCCCCCGAAATCAGCATCCAGATATCCTGAATTGCCGGACCGGTCCTGCAATCATCCAGATCGACAAAGTGCGGTCCCTCATCTGTCCACAGAATGTTACCCGGGTGGCAATCACCATGCAGGCGCAGGTGCTGAATGTCGCCGGCATTTTTATACGCCGCGCTTATCTGCTGTAACAGGTCTTCAGCCAGCGTGCGGTACGCCGTTTCGATGTGTGCAGGTATGAAGTCATTCTCTTGCAGATACCGGACTGACTGGCGGCCAAAGCTGTCGATATCCAGTAATGGCCGGTGTCTGAAAGACCGTGTTGCACCGACCGCATGTATGCGGGCGATGAAACGCCCCGCCCATTCCCGGTCATCCCGTGTATTCAACTCCGGCCAGTGCCCGCCATGGCGGCGATAGAGTGCAAAGCGGTAACCCTTGTGCGTGTGCAGTGTTGAGTTGTTGATGAGCATCGGGGCAACAACCGGTATTTCCTGCTCGGCCAGTTCCATTGCAAAGCTGTGCTCTTCCAGGATGGCATCATCTGACCAGCGGCAGGGACGGTAAAACTTTGCGATGACAGGCGCTTCATCCTCGATCCCGACCTGGTAAACGCGGTTTTCGTAACTGTTGAGCGCGATAAACCGGCCATCACTCCGGTAAGCACATTGCTCGACGGCATCCAGCAGGGTATCGGGCGTCAGATCGGTATAGTCTGTCGGGGAGGGGGCGGTTAGGGCATTCATTTCCGGGGCATGTGGTTACGGGTAAGGGGCTGACTGCTGTGTTCTCTATAGTAGGTAAAAAGTTGTTATGTCCCTAATTCTTTTTATTATTTTATGTAGTGGCCGTGAGGAAATACATGGATGGTCAAATATTTGACGAATATGCCGATAATGTTCTAAATCAGAGAAATGTTGTAAATATGGATGCTATAAAATGAATAAATTGCCCCTTTTTCTGCTTCTTACTCCACTGGTATTACCTGCAAGCCACCTCTCTGCTGCATCAAGACCTGCCCATGTAACTTCCAGCAAAGCACCTTCATCCACTTCGTCCGCCGCTATCCGCTTTGCACCCCGACATATTCTCGTAAAGCTTGCTGCCACTGCTGATGTGCCGGCATTTCTGTTGCATGCTAAAAAACAGGGCCTGCGCAAGCAGGGGCGTGTATATGGATCAAACTGGTACACCTTTTCCATCCCTGCACAGGCCAGTCCCAGGGCCGTGGCGGCCAGAACTCGTCACCTGCCGGGTGTCAGGATGGCGACGGTCGATCCTGTTGTGCGGATCGACCAGATTCCACCGCGTGATCTGCTGTACAGGGATGACGATGACCCTACCACCAAGTGCGATCCGTTCGTAGACATCTGCCAGGATGTGGATTTTGTCGACCAGTGGGGGCTGTTTGAGGTGGAGGCTGAAGGTGCCTGGAATATCACTACAGGTAGTACCGCCGTGGTGATTGCAGTTCTCGACAGTGGCGTTGATCTGGATCATGACGATCTGGTTGGCAATATCTGGGTCAATCCGGGTGAGGTAGAAGATGATGGTATTGATAATGATGGCAACGGCCTGATTGATGATTACCAGGGTGCAGATTTTGTGGGTGATAACGTTGGTGATCCCCTGAATGATGATCCATCCTCGCAGGATGGTAATCCGGATATTCCCATGGGAATTTGGGATCCGGTAGTCGATCCCTTTGTCTTTAGCGGTGATCCGTCAGTGGGTGACGGGGTTGATAATGATGGTGACGGGTTGCCGGATTTCGGTGTGTTTCACGGCACTGCCGTGGCGGCACTGGCGGCGGCCATGACTGACAACGAGGTGCCAGGCATGCAGGGTGTGTATGAAGGTATGGCCGGGGCGTGCTGGAACTGCAAGATCATGCCGGTACGGATGATAAATGCAGAAGGTGATGGCATTGGTTCTGATGCAGCTGCGGCGATTTACTATGCGACCGACATGGGTGCGGATGTATTGAATCTTAGCTGGGGTTTTGACCTGGATGGTATTGATACGGTCGGGATGGCAGAGGTCGCGGTTATTACCGATGCAATTAACTATGCAGTCAATAATGGTGTCATTGTGGTGGCCTCGGCCGGGAACAGCGGTGGTGAGGCAGTGCGTTTCCCGGCGGCCATGGTCAGTACACTTGCCGTTGGGGCATCCAACTGGCTGCACCGGCGGTCTGCCTTCTCCAGTTATGCGCCGGCTGGTGAAATACCGGATAACGGTATGGATGATGACGGTAATGGCCGGGTAGATGATGTCCTGGATATCGTGGCACCGGGTGAGGCTATCTGGAGCGGTTATGTGTATAGCGTCTTTGAAGCGGCATACAGCTATATATTAGGTGATTTTGAGACCGAACCCGGGCTCGATGCCTATGAGAATGTGAGTCAGGGAACTTCCTTTTCTGCGCCGCTGGTATCCGGCTATGTCGGCCTGCTCCTGTCGCAACATCCCGGTGCAACCCTGGGGCAGTTGCGCCAGGTGCTTCGATCAAATGCCGTGGATATTATCGACCCAGAAGGAGTGGGCGGCAATCTGCCTGGTTACGACCAGTACACCGGCTTCGGACGTCTGCGGATGGTGATTCCGGCAAGCTTGCCAGCTCTTAACGGTCTTGATAGCGATGGTGACGGCCTGTCAGATGCACTTGAAACGACCGTGGGAACCGACCCGCTGGATGTCGATTCAGATAACGACAGCCTGACTGATTACCAGGAAGTGGCCTGGGATGGCGTTGATACTGCTTATAGTGCCGCCCTGGATACCAATCCACTTGATTCGGACACTGATGGAGATGGCGTCATCGATGGCACCGAATCACTGGCCGGTACGGATCCGCTGAACGACATGAGTGTGCAGGTCTGGGGCGATATCGATAACAACGGGTTTGTTAATGTGGCTGATGTGCTCATCGCCAGCCGTGCTGCACTCAGTCTGGTCACCTTGACGCGCGAACAACTGGCTCGTGGCAATGTGGCGCCACTTGTCGGAGGCAAGCCGGCATCGGTACCGGATGATGATTTCAATGTTGCCGATTTGTTGTTGATTACCGGCAAGGCGACCGGGGCCACCAGCTTCTGACGGCCGGCATTATTTCAGAATTCGGCGGCTTCTACCTCCATATAAGCCTGTGCGCCCTGCGGGCCAATTTCCCCTTCATACCCTGCCCAGTCCTTGTATTTGACAGTGGCCTTGAGTGCAATCGGCTTGACATCGCTGCTGTCCAGGTCTTCATCAAAGGCCTGCCGGGCTGATGCATACACGGCCGCCAGATAGTCCCGGTAGCCCCTTACCATATCAGCATCGCCTGTTTTGCCGTGTCCCGGTACCCAGGTGGTTGCGCCGAGCTTGAGGATGTTGTCAACGCTGTCGATGTTGCCGATGAAATTGCCGTCAGACATGCGCGGGATGCGGTTTGTAGTGACGTTGTCACCCAGAAAGACAACGCTATCCTCTGCCACTTCAATCATAATGTCTGTTCGGGTGTGCGCCTGACCATAGTGATGGATACGGAAGGTCTTGTTGCCTATCTTGATGGCATCACCGTTTCCAAGTGGGTGATCAGGTCCGACAACCCGGGTGCCCTGTGTGGCACCTTCTGTGAGTTTGTCCATCAATTCAATCCAGGTCTCACCGACACCGTCTTCGATCATGGTGAGCATCTCCGTGTGCCCGTAAACAGGCGCATCCGGGTAGGCTGCCTTGATGGCCTGGTTGCCCAGCCAGTGGTCACCGTGAATATGGGTGTTAAAAACAGCGACGACCGGTTCGTCGGTCACTGTCTTCAGCATCCGCAGTACCATCTCACCCGCCTGCACACTGGAACCCGGGTCAATGATAACGGCCCCTTCACTGGTTAATACGATGCCGGGGTTGTTCATGAAACCCTGGTTGCCGACATTTGGCATTTCCAGCGGACCGTGAATAATCCAGGTATTTTCCGCAACCTTTTCGAAGGGATAATCCGTTACCGCGGCACTTGATAATGACGGCATGAGCCCACCCAGGAGAGCAAGTGTAAAAATTACAAGTGTGATGTTTTTCATGGGCATAAATCCTCTGTACAGGTTGCTGATATTAACAACGCTGGAATTGTCAGTGTCTGCTTTCCTTGATTTGTTCGTAGGCTGCCTTGATTTTCTGGGTCTTCTCTGTAGCCAGCTTGATCATTTCTTCAGGCAGTCCCTTGGCGATCAGTTTGTCCGGGTGATGCTGGCTCATCAGGCGCCGGTAGGCCTTTTTTACCTCGGCATCGCTGGCCGCCTTGTCTATGCCCAGTACCTGGTAGGCGCTGGATACCGGGGGCGGCCGGCTGCTGCCGGGCGATGGACCTGAACCTGAGAAACTGAACAGGTGTTCAATAGCGGCGTGGTCAAACCCCAGTTGTTCGCCAATAGTAAACAGAATGTGTTTTTCACTGGCGTGGAAATGGCCGTCGGCCATTGCTGTGGCAATCTGTATTTCAAGGAACATCTGCACCAGGTTGCGCCTGCGCATGCATTCATGGCGGAATTGTTCCAGGACCTCATGCAGGGGGAAGTTGTCTTTCTTGCCTTCATTGAAGAGCTTGATGGCGGCTTTGCGTTGCTGTGCATTCAGCTGCATGCGCCCCATGATGGATTCGGTAGCAGAAATCTCTTCAGGCGTGACCTTGCCGTCGGCCTTTGCAATGTGGCCCATGACAGAGAAAGTTGCCGTAAAGAAGGCCGCCTGTACACGCTCCTGTTGACCGGCATCGAAGGCGCCGTGCTGGTCGGTTAGCTTGATGCCGTGATCAAAGTTGCGGCCAAATGCTGCGCCCAGAAGCGCGCCCAGCGGGCCGCCGAACATGAACCCCAGGGTTCCACCGATCAGTGTTCCCCACCAGGCCATCAGTGCAGCACCCGGGTTGTGAAGGTGTCGGGATATTCAGGTATGTAACAATCCTGAGCAGAATTCCCGGCTGGTTTACACAGGGTTGCCATGATTATTTAAAGGGAGGCAGAGGGGTGGTTATGTACCAGTCCTTGATTGCAGAGTCATATTTCCAGATCTGCTTGTCGATGATTGTAATGAGCTTCATGCTTCTATCATTGTAGTAAACGATCTCTACTGCAAGTCGTACCTCTGCATGATCGTTGGACCTGACCTTGTTGACAACGTTATACGACGTTACCTTTATGTGCTGCAGTATTTCCAGGTCCGGTGAGTATGCAGAGTTGTCTTCCAGTCTTCTGAAAGAGTTGGCGGTACCGAAATCCACCCAGCGTATGGCCGTTTCATACTTCCACAGGGCCTTGTCATAGGTGATGGTCTTTTTGCTGTCGTCTACGGCGGCACAGCCTGACAGGGTCAGGGCCAGTAAAATAGAATAGATGATTCGGTGCATGGCATATTACCGGATATGAACTGAATGGATGCTGCTTATCCGGTCATTATAACTGACCCTGACGATTAATCTCTAACCCGTATTTCTTACGGGGTACCGGGAAGTCCGGGCTAGTCAGCCAGCTTGTTTATCAGGTCAGACAGCGCAGCACGTGCCTGTTTATCATCCTGGAAGGCTGCATCCAGCTGCATGGATTTTGACATATAGCCCACCATGCTGGCCTGTAATGCAGACATTTCCTTTTGCAGTTCAGCAAGCTGGCTCCGTATAGCCCGGTTTTCCTCTTTGGCCGCGTCACGTTCCTTTTGCAAAGTCTTCAGCTTGGCCATATATCCTGCTGTGTTTTTATTGTTTTCAGCCGGCTTGCGGGTTCCGCTGGTGGCCGTGGTGCCCTTGTCAGGTTTGGTATTAGCTGCATCCGGGGTTTCGGTCGTGATGCCAGGAAGGTCGGTCGGTATGCTGTTGTTCATTCCGCCTTCAAGCACACACACTTCAAGACCTCGCTGACTCAGGAGGAAGGCAGCGGCGGCACTGCGCCTGCCCGTATCACAGCAAATAATATATTTTTTTTCCGGGTCCAGTCCGTGTGCCCGGTCGCGGACCATGAATAATGGTACGTTGATGCTATTGTCAATGGAGTGCCTGGAGAATTCGTCCGCTAATCTGACATCCAGCCATATACCCCCCTGTTTGACAGCTGCTGTTGCCAGCTCGTAATTTACATAATGGACACGATTTTTCTTTAATAACGCCACGAAGTTTTTCTTGGACAAGCGCATCAGGGTGCCGTCGGTAACCATGGATATGGTTGCATTGCGTTTGACTTCTGATACCAGTGCCTCTTCACCGAAGCAGTCGCCAGGACATAGCTCGGCAAGTGGAATGTCCCAGCCTTCGCCGGAAGCAAGGCGCGTTACCGCACACTTGCCTTCCCGAATAATGTAAAAGTAATCACCTTCATCACCCTGGCGGATTATCACATCGCCGGCCTTGACATTAACTGACTCCAGCTTCAGCAGCAGTCTTTGAATATCAGGGGGGGGCAGTTTTATCAGGGCCTCTGACTGTAACATCTGGGTTATCCAGTTTTCGCTGGCCCTGGTGCCCTGTTTTGCCTTGCCTTCAGCTGACTGGTCCAGAGTCAGCAGAACATCAAGCAGGGTGGAGTCTATGCAGGCAATAACAGATTTTGTTATTGCACGCGCTGTTACGAGTCGTGGTTGCTGGTTGGCAAGCGGGGATCTTGCCGGGTCGGTGCCTGCAGATATGGTACCGGTTACCTTGCCGCTTGAATCGATAAAATTGACGACACCGTCGAGCAGGTAAATTGAACGAGTATCCCGGTCTTCTTCACTAAACAGGTGGCAGCCCGCGGAGATGTCTTCAATGGTCAGGCTGCTGATTATCTCCTTATAACTGCTTTCTGTCAGGGAGTTCAGCGGGATCAGGTCACGCAGGATTTCCTGCCCGGAGAATTTTTTGTCCTGACTATTGGGTGCCTTCATGTGGTTGCCTGCCATTTGATGTGGTGGTTTGCCCGAGGACAGTCAGGAGGCGGTTCGAGAACAGGCTCCTGGTGGCCTTGGCAAAGCTATCGGCAGATGCGTGCGTATATATGAGGATTAAATCAGGCGCAAACTGTGATGCAATATCCTAATCCGAAATCATTTCCTGGCCTTGTAGTGTATCCCGGTGTTCAGTCAGGCGGGCGTGCCTTCGAACGACGCAGGGGTTAATCCTGAACCGCTTCGACCTTCAGAATTACGCCATCAGCGCCCACGACCGTGACGGTTGTCCCGGTGGGCAAGTCGGCACCCGTGATGCGCCAGGTGGAATCATCAACCCGTATGACACCGGTATGGTTGCTGATGGGGGCCTCGAGGGTGAAGGTGCGGCCGATGTATTGTTCGCCGCGCCGGTTCAGCGCGGGTTGATCAGTGGTGACCGGATGGGCGCGTTGATAACGCTTGAACAGGGTGAGGCTGAGAATGGAAAGGCCCGAGAACAGTAATATCTGATACTCCCAGCCAAGGTCTGGTACCGCCAGCAGGGCCAGTCCGGTTATGCCCGCTGCGACCGATAGCCACAGAAAGAAAAAACTCGGTGCGGCGACCTCTATAATTAACAGGATACCGGCAAGAATCCACCAGTGCCAGTAATCGATGCTGGCGAAAAAGGTTTCCATCACGCCGGCTCCTGTCTGCCCAGTGCCTCTTTGGCCAGTTCTCCAATGCCGGCAATCGAGCCAATTACACTGGCGGCCTCCAGGGGCATTAACACCAGTTTCTGGTTGGGTGCAGAGCCGATATGTTGCAGGGCATCGACATATTTCTGTGCCACGAAGTAATTCACTGCCTGGATGTCGCCTTTGGCGATGGCCTCGGAAACCATTGTTGTTGCCTTGGCCTCTGCCTCTGCTTCACGTTCACGGGCTTCGGCATCGCGAAAGGCGGCTTCCCGGCGGCCTTCGGCCTCCAGCACCACGGCACGTTTTTCGCCTTCCGCCTTCAGGATTTCTGATTGACGCAAACCCTCGGCATCCAGAATCACGGCACGTTTCTCACGTTCGGCCTTCATCTGACGCGCCATGGAGTCGATCAGATCCTGTGGTGGCTGGATGTCCTTGATCTCGATACGCGTCACCTTCACGCCCCACGGGCTGGTGGCGGCATCCACCACGACCAGTAACTGGGCATTAATCTTGTCACGCTGTGACAGCAATTCATCGAGATCCATGCTGCCCATTACGGTACGGATATTGGTCATGGTCAGGTTGTCGATGGCGCGGCCCAGGTCGTTGACTTCATAGGCCGCCTTGGCGGCATCCAGTATCTGGTAGAACACCACCCCGTCTGCCCTCACCATGGCATTGTCGCGGGTAATGACTTCCTGACTCTGAATGTCGAATACGGTTTCCATCATGTTGAGCTTGTGACCAATGCGGTCAATGTAGGGCACAATTAAATTCAGGCCGGGACGCAGGGTCTTGCGGTAACGGCCAAAACGTTCCACCGTCCATTCGTATCCCTGAGCCACGACTTTTACGCCCATCATGACAGTGATGACTGCCAGCGCCAGTATGACTAGTGCAAAGGTTGAAAAACCGCTCATGTATCTCTCCTTGATCCGGTAGTGGTGGAAGGTTGTTTCCCGTGAATTGTAGACCAGTAGGGCACTGCTGTCCTGTACCTGTTTACTGTAAATAAGTGGCCGGCAGGATGCCCTTTAAATATGCCCTGCCACCGAGTTGCGACATTTGCCGGAGTATTTCATTACGGCGCCTGATGACATAGGCTGATGGTCGGCTGGCCTGCAATCTCAGGGGGTTGGGCAGCACGGCGGCAAGCAGGGCTGCCTGTTCCCGGCTGATTGAGCTGGCCGGTCTGGAGAAAAACTTCAGCGAGGCGGCCTGTACGCCAAAGGTACGCTTGCCGGTTTCTGCGATGTTCAGATAGACCTCGAGGATACGTTCTTTTGGCCAGATCAGCTCCAGCAGTACCGTCAGCCAGGCCTCCAGCCCCTTGCGCAGGAAACTGCGTCCCTGCCACAGGAACAGGTTCCTGGCGACCTGCTGGGTCAGCGTGCTGGCGCCGCGCAAGCGCCCGCCCTGTGCATGTTGTTCGACCGCATCCTTGATGGCATCGAGGTCAAACCCTTGGTGTGTCGGGAATTTCTGGTCTTCCGATGCCACCACAGCCAGTGCGATGTCGGGCGAGATATGCTCCAGTGCTACCCATTGATAGTCTTGCTGTGCGCCTTCACTAAGCGCACGGCTCAGTATGACGGTAGACGTGGGTGGGGGTACCCAGCGCAGCACGATGACAGGGATAATGCAGATGAAAAGCAGTGTGGCTACACTCCATAACAGCCAGCGGCGCAATCGTTTCATGTGGCATCTCTGGTGTTTGACAAGTACTATCTGGCCAATACTCTTCCAGCATGACCGACAGGTGTGGCATTGGCAATCAGTGTTTTTGATCTTTTCAGAATTGGTATCGGGCCATCAAGTTCGCATACCGTGGGACCCATGCGTGCTGCAGGTATGTTTGTGGCGGGGCTGTCTGACAGTGGCCTGACGAGCAAGCTTGCCCGCATACGGGTCGAACTGTTTGGATCACTGGGTGCAACAGGAAAGGGACATGGATCCGACAAGGCGTTGATCCTGGGCCTGCAGGGTGAACTACCCGAAACAGTCGATACTGATGCGATACCGGCCTGCCTCGAGCGGATACAGAAGCTTGGCCGGTTGCAATTGCCGGGTGAGACGGAAATTCCCTTCGACGCACAGCAGGACCTGTTGTTTCACAAAAACAGGGAGTTGCCCTATCACCCGAACGGGTTGACTTTTTATGCTGTTGACAGCGCCGGGAACGTATTGCAGGAACGCAGCTATTACTCTGTTGGAGGTGGTTTTGTTGTCAACGAGGCAGCTGCCGGTGCTGATCGTATTGTGGAGGACCATACGCCGTTGCCCTTGCGTTTCACGACCGGCGCAGACCTGCTGGTGCATTGTGCGGAACAGGGGCTTTCCATTAGCCAGGTTATGCTGCAGAACGAACGTGTCTGGCATACCGACAAGGAAATACAGGCGGGATTGTTAAACATATGGACGGTGATGCAGGCATGTGTCACGCGTGGTTGTCATACCGAAGGTATCCTGCCGGGTGGCTTGAAGGTCAAACGCCGGGCAGCCCAATTGCATCGGCAACTGACCAGCGAGCAGGAACTCCACAGGGTGCCGCTCGGGACCATGGACTGGGTAAACCTGTATGCACTTGCCGTGAATGAAGAAAATGCAGCCGGGGGCAGGGTGGTGACAGCGCCCACCAATGGTGCCGCCGGTATCATCCCGGCGGTGATGCATTACTACTGGAATTTCTGTCCCGGACACAGCGAGGCAGGCATTGTCCGGTTCCTGCTGACGGCCGGTGCGATCGGGATTCTGTATAAAGAGAATGCCTCTATTTCAGGCGCTGAAGTCGGTTGTCAGGGGGAAGTGGGCTCGGCCTGCTCGATGGCGGCAGGTGCCCTGACGGAGGTGACCGGTGGCACGCCCGAGCAGGTTGAGAATGCCGCCGAGATTGCCATGGAGCATAATCTTGGTCTCACCTGTGATCCGGTTGGCGGTCTGGTACAGGTGCCCTGTATCGAGCGTAACGCCATGGGGGCCGTGAAGGCCATCAATGCATCACGTCTGGCCATGCGGGGTGACGGCAAGCACCTGGTGTCGCTCGACAAGGTGATCAAGACCATGCGTGATACCGGTGCGGATATGCAAACCAAGTACAAGGAAACGGCCAGGGGCGGGCTGGCGGTGAATGTGATCGAGTGCTAGCTGTTTACTTGCTGCTGCGTATAAGCCGGCCGAGGGTGAGACCCTGGACCAGTATCGAGAAAACCACGACCGCATAGGTCACGGCAACCAGGGTATCGCGTATCTCGCCGGCTGGCAGCGACAGGGCCAGGGCGACCGAGATCCCGCCGCGCAGCCCACCCCATGTCAGTATCTGGATGGCCCTGGGTGTAAAGTTGCGGAAGCGGCGCATGATGGTGATCGGGATGCCGACGGTGACAAAGCGTGCCAGTAACACAATGGGAATGGCGAGTAGTCCGGCCAGCAGGTATTCCCGAATAAAAACCAGGGCCAGGACCTCAAGACCAATCAATACGAACAATACGGCATTCAGGATCTCATCAACCAGTTCCCAGAAGGTATCCAGGTGACCCCGGGTCTTTTCCGACATGGCCAGTACGCGGCCATGATTGCCGATCAACAGGCCGGCCACCACGATGGCGATGGGTGCTGACAGATGCAGGGCCTCTGCCAGGGCATAACCACCGGTAACCAGCGCCAGTGTCAACAGTACTTCTACCTGGTAATTATCCACACTCTTGAGCATCCAGTAGGTCAGACCGCCAGCGCCCAGTCCGAACATCAATCCACCAATTGCTTCCTGTGAAAATATCAGCAGTACCTCACCGGCAGTTACCTCTGTACCGCCGGCTGCGATGCGCGCAATAACCAGGAACATGACAACAGCCACGCCATCATTAAACAGTGACTCACCGGCAATTTTTGCTTCCAGGCTTTTGGGTGCGTTGGCTTGCTTCAGAATACCAAGTACTGCAATCGGGTCCGTCGGGGAGATCAGGGCGCCAAACAGCAGGCAGTAGATAAAGGGAATATCCAGGCCGATAAGTCCGAAGACAATCCATGATAACCCGCCGATGAGAAACGTTGCGCCAACGACGCCAAAGGTGGCAAGTACAAAAATAATGCCACGTTGCCTGGAAAGATCATTCAGGTTGACGTGCAGGGCACCGGCGAATAACAGGAAACTCAGCATGCCGTGCAGCAGGGTTTCATCGAAATCAATGCTGGCCAGCATTTCCTGTACTTCATGTTCCAGCAGAATACCAATGGGTCCAAGCAGGTTGAGTGCCAGGGAAAAAAACAGTGCAACCAGCATAATCCCGATGACGGTAGGCAGTTTCAGGAAGCGGTGGTTGATGTAACTGAACACGGCAGACGCCGTCAGCAGTAATGCAAGTATATGGAATAGCTTCACAGTCAGTAGTCAGGGGCAGCGCAGGATTTATTCAAGTGTCAGCAACTTCTCATGCATATCCATGACGCATTTCTCGGTGGTTTCCCAGTCGATACAACCGTCAGTTACCGAGACCCCGTATTTCAGGTCGTCCAGGTTTTCGGGGATGGATTGATTGCCGAAATTGATGTTACTTTCAATCATCAGGGCGATGATGGACTGGTTGCCCTCGAGTATCTGGTTGGTGACATTTTCGGCGACCAGCGGTTGCAGTGCCGGATCCTTACTGGAGTTTTCGTGACTGCAGTCGACCATAATGTAGGGGCAGACGTCGGCCTCCCGGAGTGTTTTTTCACAGGTGGCGATGTTTACTGAATCGTAATTGGGTTTGCCGTTACCGCCGCGTAACACGATGTGGCCATATTTGTTGCCTGCAGTGCTGACAGTGGATACATGGCCGTCAGCATCGATGCCGAGGAAATTATGCGGATGACTGACAGACTTCAATGCATTCACAGCAACAGCCAGGCTACCATCTGTACCATTCTTGAAGCCGACCGTACAGGAAAGACCGCTGGACATTTCGCGGTGGGTCTGTGACTCGGTCGTACGGGCACCGATGGCAGACCATGAGATCAGGTCCTGCATATACTGGGGAGAAATCGGATCCAGTGCCTCGGTAGCCAGTGGCAGACCCAGGTCGGCAAGCTCAAGCAGCAGGCGGCGTCCAATGTGCAGGCCTTCTTCAATTTCAAATGACCCGTTCATGTGCGGATCATTAATCAGGCCTTTCCAGCCGATGGTACTGCGCGGTTTTTCAAAGTACACCCGCATGACCAGGTACAGCGTGTCCTCGACCCTGTCCGCAAGCGCCTTGAGTCGCTTGCCATAATCGATGGCCGCCTCGGGGTCGTGAATGGAGCAGGGACCGATGACGATGAACAGTCGCTTGTCCTTGCGTTCGAGGATGTTTTTTATGGTTTCACGGCCATTGAGGACAGATTTCGCCACACTTTCAGACATTGGCAGCAAACGTTTAAATGCCTCCGGCGTGATCAGCCTTGAGCAGGAGACGATATTCAGGTCTTCAATGCGTTGGTCAGTCATGGGGCTTCCAGTTGTTCGGCTCGTACGAGAGCGGGCTATTTTACGTGAAAATCACGTGCAGGAAGAGGGAAATTATCCAGTGTCGGATAAATGTCTCTACAGGTCACGGTTTTCCCGGGGGCAGGGCATAATAGTTAATTCCATAATACTGATGAATGAAGGATTGCCATGACCCTGCAGATGCCCGGCCAAAAATGGATTAGTGATGTCAATGTCGAGGATTTCGATAGCCAGGTGCTGTCCATCTCACAGCAGCGTCCGGTACTTGTCGATTTCTGGGCGGAATGGTGTTCACCCTGCCTGGTGATTGCCCCGGTGCTGGCGCGGATTGTGGAGAGCTATGCCGGTGCGCTGGAGCTGGCCAAGGTCGAGGTCGATGCCGGTGAAAATATGAAGCTGGCCGGGCGTTACCGGGTGCGCGGGTTTCCAACGGTGATCCTGTTCAGGCTGGGCGAAGAACAGGGCCGTTTCAGCGGGGCACAACCGCTAACCCGGGTACGACACTTCGTGGAACAGCACGGTAGCCTGTAGTTATGTACAGATGCCTTGTCTTGCTGCTGGTATTGGGCATATCGTCAGTGCAGGTAACTGCACGGGGAATTATGTCAGGCGCGCCGAATGACCAGCCCTTGCTGGTTCAGATCGCCATGGTTATCGAGGATTCACCGCTGCCGATGCGCCGGGATTTTGCATGGCTGGCAATGTCCGAGATGGCCAATATGTACACCGGTGAGGCAAACCGTGCGCGACTCGAAACAAGACATACGGCACGCGCACGTGATACCGCGCGCTGGGCTGCCTCGGTTGATGCCTATGCGGCCAGGATCAAGGCCATGGCAGATTCGATCACAGATGCGACCCCGGTCGAGATTAGCATTGCTGCTGGCGGGAGCGTCAATTTATTTGTCGGTGGTGAGACGGTGATCGTGACCGGAGTGTTTACCGGCCAGCAGGCCGCTTACGAACAACAGGTCATTGAGCAATTTTGTGTATTGTATTTATGTGAGCGCCTGCTGGCCGGGTTTGCGCTGTCAGTACCTGATACGACTGTCATGGCCAGCAAAAGGACGAGCAACATTGCGTACTGGAGCTTCAGCCAGCATGCCGGACCGGTTTGTATGACAGATGACGGGCTGGAGTTCCAGTTCCGGGAAATGTCGGGGATCAGGGGAAAGCGTGAGGTCTGCAGCCAGATCGTTGCCGAGTTGTATGATCTCATCCATGTTCTGGCCTATAAACACAAACAGGGGGTCATAGTGGACTGGAATGCGCTGGAAGTTAGTCCAATGGCTGGCAGTGATGAGCATCGGGTAGTGTTAAACAGTCGTGATGACGTGCACCTGCCGCTGCCCGGACTTGCGGTCAGTAAAGAACTGTTCAGACTCGTTCGTCCATGGCTGGCAGCCAGGACGAAAAACCAGGAGTTTCATCTGGTGGTACTCAATGCCGGGCACCTGATGCAGGGCGTTGCTGAGTACCCGTAGACCGTAATATTATTTAAATGGTTATTCATTATGAATAAACAAATCGTGACCCGGCGTTATCCATTACACCTGACAATCAGTGCTTTGTTTATTACGCTGGTTGTACTGCTCGGGATGGTGCTGAGCTGGCAAAATTACAGCAAGACGTCGGCTATTATCCTGTCCTCTGCGGACCAGATGTATGACCAGGTTACCCGGGAACTGTTGCTGGATATCAAGGCAACATACCGGCCTGTTGGCGACACGCTGGGGCTGCTTGCCCGGACATCGCTTGTGCATGCAACATCGCTGGCAGAACGTCTTGAGTCTGTAGCGCTGCTGAGCGAGGCGCTGCGCAATGAACCGGCAGTTACCGGTATCCAGACGGGCTATCCGAACGGGGACTTTTTTATTGTCAGGCCGCTGACAGACAGTGTGCTACGCCAGCGATTTGAAGCACCTGACGGCGCAGGATTTATGGCCGATCATATCGATACCGGGGCATCGGGAAAACGTCAGCTTACCCGGATATTTTTTGGTGACGACATGCAGGAAATAGCCAGGAACCTGCCCGTAAAGACGGACTATGACCCCCGGCTACGGGACTGGTATATGCAGGCGCTGGATAGCACCGGTCTGATACTGACAGAACCCTACCTGTTCTATTTTATGAAGATGGCGGGCCTGACGCTGGCAAGAGAGGTTGATAATGGTGTGGTGATTGGCTCGGACGTCACGCTTGCCCGTCTCTCGGAAAGCATCGGCCGCTACCGGGTAACGCCGGGTACGGAAATCGTTTTGTTCGGTACGGATGGGCGTGCACTGGCGTATCCGGATACCGGAAAACTGCTACAGATGTCGGATGACAACAGTCTCGGAATGGCACGCCTGTCCGAGCTTGGCAGTCCTGTCCTGAGGTTTCTCGGCAAGGACCTGAAAGCGGAACCGCAGTCGCTGAAATTCGAGTTTGATAACAGGGCGTGGGAAGGTGCCGTACGCAGGATTACCCGGGACGGTATTCCGGACATCTATGTGTTGATGGCCTCGCCACTGGATGAATTGCTTGCCGAGGCTGTTGCTATTCGCAAACAGTCTTTCATGGTCATGCTCATCATCATCCTGATGACGGTTCCCGTTGTCTGGTTCATGGCGCAACGGATTGCCGGCCCGATACGCAAGCTGGCCGCGGTAGCCGGACAGATCAACCGTTTTGATTTTAGCAGTTCGACGCAGCCCCGCTCATTCGTCAGTGAAGTGGATGAACTCTCGCAAGTCATGGAGCTGATGAAGACCACCATCGGCCAGTTTATGACCTTGATCACGTCACTGGCCAGTGAGCAGAATTTTGATTCCCTGCTGGCACGTATCAGCCGGGAAACCATGTTGATCAGCCGGGCCGACGGGGTGCTGGTCTATCTGGTGGATGAGGATGAGACCTTTCTGGAGCCTGCTATCCTGTATGACGCTAACCGGGGCAAGCTGCCGGTGGAGCCGCTGCCGCGCCTGCCCATGGATGCAGAACAGGGCCTTGCAGCCGCGTCAGGCAAACAGGAGAGCAGCGTGCTGCGAGCGTCCGCCGGGCAGCCGGGTGAACTTGATATGTTGCCGGAGCTGCTTGGGGAAACCGCCCTTACCCTGATTGCGCTGCCGTTGCGCAACCGGCAGGAGGAGGTTATTGGTGTGCTCAGCCTGCTTTACCAGGGAGTAGAAGCTGGCACTGATGCCGGGCAGCAGCGTGACCATATTGCCTTTATTCAGGCGTTGTCCGGTTTCGCCGCCGTCTCGCTTGAGAGTCGGCAACTGCTGATGATGCAGCAGGCGCTGCTGGATGCCTTTATCAAGCTGATTGCCGGGGCCATTGATGCGAAGTCTCCCTATACCGGTGGACACTGCCAGCGGGTTCCGGAGCTGACAAAAATGCTGGCACAGGCCGCCTGTGACAGCAGCGACCCGCCATTCAGGGGGTTCGACCTGGATGAAAAGCAATGGGAGGCGGTGGATATCGCCAGTTGGCTGCATGATTGTGGCAAGGTCAC
>DMKK01000171.1 GCA_003454335.1 Gammaproteobacteria bacterium
AGGGCGTTTACCTGGACCTGGCCGGCTATCCCCTTGAGGGGGTCGAGGTCATCGATCGCTACAGCTACCGCATCAAAATTCACGGCAAGTACCCGCAATTGCTCTACTGGCTGGCAATGCCCTTTTTTGCCCCGGTACCACACGAGGCCGACCGTTTTTATTCCCAGGCCGGCATGCAGGAACGCAACATTACCCTCGACTGGTATCCGGTTGGAACCGGTCCCTATATGCTGACGGTCAACAACCCGAACCGTCAGATGGTGATGGAAGTAAATCCGAATTTTCATGGTGAAACCTACCCGTCAGCCGGCATGCCTGGCGACAGGGCCGCCGGCCTGCTGGATGATGCCGGCAAGCAGCTGCCGTTCATCGATAAAGTGGTCTTCAGTCTGGAGAAGGAAACCATCCCTTACTGGAACAAGTTTCTGCAGGGCTATTACGATACCTCAGGTATTTCTTCCGACAGTTTTGACCAGGCCGTTAATATCGGTTCCGGTGGCGAGGTAACACTGACTGACGGTATGCGCGAACAGGGCATCGAATTAACGACCGCCATTTCGACCTCGATCTTCTATACCGGCTTTAACATGCTGAATCCGGTTGTGGGTGGCGACACTGAAGCCGCCCGGAAATTACGCCAGGCGATTTCCATCGCCATCGATATTGAGGAAAACATTTCCATTTTCCTGAATGGTCGCGGCATACCCGCCCAGGGTGTAATCCCGCCGGGGATTTTTGGCTACGAAGAAGGGGAAGCCGGTATCAATCCCTACGTCTATAAACCCACAAGGCATGGGTCTGCGAGAAAACCCATTGCCGTCGCCAAACAGCTGCTGGCGGAAGCGGGTTACCCTGACGGACGTGACATCAAGACCGGCAAGCCGCTGGTGTTATATTTTGACACCCCGGCAATCGGCCCGGATGCCAAGGCAAGACTCGACTGGTTGATGAAACAGTTTGCCAAGCTGAATATACAACTGGTCATCCGGAGCACTGACTACAACCGCTTCCAGGAAAAGATGCTAAAGGGTACAGCGCAAATATTCCAGTGGGGGTGGAACGCCGACTACCCGGACCCGGAGAACTTCCTGTTTCTGCTGTATGGCCCGAACAGCAAGATCGAACATAACGGTGAAAATGCCGCCAACTACCGAAACGACAAGTTCGATCAACTGTTTGACCGGATGAAAGACATGGAAAATAGCCCGGAACGGCAAGCCGTCATCAGCCAGATGATGGATATCGCACGCCTTGATGCACCCTGGATAGGGGGTTATTTTCCGAAACAGTTCACCCTGCGTCACGTCTGGCTGAAAAATTCCAAGCCTAACCTGATGGCCAATAACGCCCTCAAATACAAGCGCATTGAACCGGATGTGCGGGCCGCTTTGCAACAACAGTGGAACCAGCCGGTACGCTGGCCCCTGTACGCACTGCTGGGCCTGCTGTTCCTGGTGTTGTTGCCTGCCTGGCTTGGTTACCGACGGCAACAGAAAATGCCAGCCTACAAGGCTGGCGTAACGGATAACAGCTGATGTTTGCCTATATTGTCCGGCGTCTCGCCTATGCAATCCCGATCCTGGTTGGCATTAATTTACTCACCTTCTACCTGTTCTTCGTGGTGAATTCTCCGGATGACATGGCGCGCATGCATCTGGGTATGAAACGCGTGACGCCCGAGGCCATCGAGAAATGGAAGGCGAGTCACGGCTATGACAAGCCCTTGCTGGTCAATACAGACGCAGCGGATATTCACAAGGTGACAGATACGATCTTTTATGAAAAATCACTGAAGCTGTTCCTCTTTGATTTCGGCTCCTCGGATGACGGCAGGGACATCAGTTTTGATATCGGTCAGCGGATGCTGCCGAGCCTGGCAATTGCCGTGCCGTCATTGATTATTGGTCTGCTGGTGAATATTACCTTTGCCCTGCTGATGGCCTTCTTCAGGGGTACCTATGTAGATTTATCCGGCGTTATTTTATGCGTGGTGCTGATGTCCGTCTCGGCGATGTTCTACATCATCGGCGGGCAGTACCTGTTGGCAAAGACATTTCGCCTGGTGCCTATATCCGGTTTCGACAGTGGACTTGATGCCATCAAGTTCATCATCCTGCCTGTCGTCATCGGTGTGGTGAGCGGTATCGGGGCGGGTTCGCGCTGGTACCGGACATTTTTCCTGGAAGAGGCGGGCAAGGACTATGTACGGACTGCCCGTGCCAAGGGGCTGGCAGAATCGCTGGTACTGTTTCGTCACATCCTGAGGAATGCGCTGATACCCATTGTGACGGGTGTCGTTTCCCTGCTGCCACTGCTGTTTATGGGAAGCCTGTTGCTGGAGTCTTTCTTTGCGGTGCCGGGGCTGGGCAGTTATACGATCGATGGCATTCGGAACCAGGATTTCGCCATTGTGCGTGTCATGGTCTTTCTCGGTTCCGTGCTCTACATCATCGGCCTTATTATGGTTGATATTGCCTATACCATCGTTGATCCGCGGATACGCCTGACATGATCATGCCGGTTATCCTCTGGACAGATGCCCTGATCTTCCTGCTGGCTGCAGTTGTTGTCGTCTTTATTCTGTATGCCCGCAGCAAGCCGCATATCCGCGCGCCCTGGCGACGGGTGTTCTCCGGCAAGGTAGCCGCTGCATCGGTTGTCATCCTGCTGGCTTTCGTGCTTGTCGGTTTGCTGGATTCAATGCATTTCCGCCTGCCGCTGGCGGCGAACGGGGACAGCGGTGAGATCCATTATGCCGGTGAAGTGTTGAGCACGCTGGACGTCCTCGTTGGCCCGCTACGGACACAGGTCGAAAAAACCTACTCGGCGCCTTTTGCCACGCATCTGTTTTCCATGGAAACCATGGAGCGGGAAGACGGCAGCAAGGTGCGTGATTACCCGCGATTGGTGTATGGCGCCAGTGGGCTGGGAGTAGCTGTCGAGGGCAAGACCGGTGATATCTTCAAGCGCAGTCTGCTGGCGGTTGTTGAAACGCTGCTGGCAAGTGTACTGCTCCTCCTTATCATGTCGGCCTGGCTTGGGCGGCGCCATGGCCAGCCTGTAGTCGCCACAGCAAAGACTATTCTGCAGGACGCCCTGTCCATCCCCTGGCGCACCATTTTGCTCACGCTGTCACTGCTGATATTGTTGCTGTTTCTCGCTATCAATCTGGCCGCTGCCTACCATGTACTGGGTACTGACAAGGTCGGGCAGGATGTGTTTTATCTGAGTCTGAAAAGTATTCGCACCGGACTGGTCATTGGTACGCTGACCACTCTGATCATGCTGCCATTTGCAATTTTCACAGGCATCCTTGCCGGCTATGCACGCGGCTGGATTGATGACGTCGTACAGTATGTCTACACCACGCTGAACTCCATTCCCGGTGTCCTCCTGATTGCGGCGGCTATTTTGATGCTGCAGGTCTTTATTGCCAATCATGCTGATTATTTTGAAACGACAGTAGAAAGGGCAGATATACGATTATTGTTTTTGTGTATTATTCTGGGGATTACCAGCTGGACCGGACTGTGCCGCCTGCTGCGTGGAGAAGCGCTTAAATTACGTGAGGCCGAGTACATACAGGCAGCCGTATGCTTTGGCGTGGCGCACGGCAAGATCATTACCCGTCACATACTGCCGAATGTCATGCACGTGGTACTGATCACGGTGGTGCTGGATTTCAGCAGTCTGGTACTGGCAGAAGCCGTGTTGTCCTATGTCGGCGTCGGCGTGGACCCGACCATGAACAGCTGGGGCAATATGATCAATGGCGCGCGACTGGAAATGGCACGTGAACCGGTCGTGTGGTGGTCGCTGCTGGCCGCGTTTTTATTCATGTTCGTGCTGGTGCTGGCGGCCAACCTGTTCTCGGATGCGGTACGTGATGCATTTGATCCACGTACACGCAGCCGCTGAGAATTAGCCTATGACACAACCTTTACTCAAGCTGGAAAATCTCACGGTACGCCTGGGTCAGGGGGAGCGTGCCATCCGCCCGGTTGATGGTGTCAGCCTGGAAATTCACCGGGGCGAGACCTATTCATTACTGGGTGAATCCGGCTGCGGCAAGTCGATGACGGCACTGTCCATACTCCGGTTACTGCCGCAGCCTATCGGTCGTATTACAGATGGTCACATATATCTGGACGGGGAAGACCTTGCCCTGCTACCTGAAGCAGAGATGCGACGCATACGCGGACGGCGTATATCCATGATCTTTCAGGAGCCGATGACTTCGCTCAACCCGGTGTTGACCATCGGTGACCAGATTGGCGAGGTGTTACGCCAGCACCATGGCATGAAGGGTCGGGCTGCACAGGACCGGGTACTGGAAATACTGGATGCCGTCGGCATACCGGATGTGCGACGCCGTTACCGGGAATACCCGCATCAGCTGTCTGGCGGTATGAAGCAGCGTGTAATGATATCGATTGCCCTGGCCGGTGAACCGGACCTGTTGATTGCCGATGAACCGACGACGGCACTGGATGTAACCATCCAGGCCCAGGTGCTGGAACTGCTGCAACAGCTGCAGCAGGATACCGGCATGGCGATTCTGTTGATCACCCATGACCTCGGCATCGTCGCCAGCATGGCGGACCGTGTTGCCGTCATGTATGCCGGCCAGCTGATTGAGGAGGCTGGTCGTGACCGCTTCTTCGGCGCTGCCCGGCATCCATACAGTCAGAAGCTGTTTGAATCACTTCCGGATGTTCACAAGCGCGACCACGCCCTGGACACGATTCCCGGTACTGTGCCCGCACTCGATCATGATTTTAGCGGCTGCCGCTTTGAAGATCGTTGTGATGTTGCCTGGGACTACTGCCGGTCTCATGTTCCAGACTGGTATGCCGCAGCTGACGGCCAGCATGCACGCTGTCATCGTCTTGATGAATCGATTACCGCACCTGCAACAGATGCCCGTACCCGCCCGGCCAAGCCGGTTGCAGCTGCACGCACGAACCACGTTACCAGTCATCTTGAGGTTGCCGATCTGAAGGTCCATTTTCCGATTCACAAGGGGGTATTCAAGCGCATTGCGGGTTATGTGTATGCCGTTGACGGTGTTTCGCTGAGCATCCCGCCAGGCTGCACCCAGGCGCTGGTGGGTGAATCCGGCTGTGGTAAAACAACGGTTGGCAAGGCGACCCTCCAATTAATCAGACCCACCCATGGCCGTGTTCAGTTTGGCGACACGGAGTTAACGGCATTGAAAGGCGAGGCGCTCAGAAAGCGGCGCTCCGACTTTCAGTTTATTTTTCAGGACCCTTTTTCATCAATGAATCCCCGCATGATGGTGGGTGATATTGTCGAGGAGGGCATGATTGCGCAGGGCATTGGCAAAACCCGGCAGGATCGCCGTGCGCGCGTCCACGAATTGTTTGAACGGGTTGGTCTGTCACCGGAACATATGCAGCGCTATCCCCATGAATTCTCGGGGGGGCAGCGCCAGCGTATCTGTATCGCCCGTGCCCTGGCGGTTGATCCGCAGTTGATTGTGTGTGACGAGCCAACCAGTGCACTGGATGTTTCCGTACAGGCACAGATATTGAACCTGCTGAAAGAACTCCAGAACACGCTGGGGCTGTCGTACCTGTTTATTACGCACAACCTGTCAGTGGTTTCATATCTGGCCGACCGGGTGGCAGTGATGTACCTGGGACGGATTGTCGAGGAGGGTCCGGTTGCTGACGTACTGGAACGCCCCTTGCACCCCTACACACAGGCGCTGTTATCGGCCGTTCCGGTCGTCGAGGTGGACTCCAGACGGGAGATTATCCGTCTGGAAGGGGATATTCCATCACCGGCAGCACCACCTGCCGGCTGCTATTTCCACCCGCGCTGCCCACAGGCGATGGCGGCCTGTCATGACAGCTATCCGGCTGAAACCGTCAGCGGAGACCATACCGTCTGCTGTTTTCTCCATCAATAATGAAGTATGGGCAGAGGGGCTGATAATGCTAGAATCCCCGGTTTGAAAATTCCATATCACTAACAATTTCAGCACAAGAGGCACTTATGAGCATTCATTCATTTCATCCTCCCGTTCGTACCCTGATGGGTCCCGGTCCGTCTGACGTCAACCCGCGCATCCTGGAAGCCATGTCGCGCCCGACCATTGGCCATCTGGATCCCGCCTTCGTCGGCATGATGGACGAAATGAAAGTATTGCTGCGTTATGCCTTCCAGACAACCAACGAATTGACCATGCCGGTGTCGGCACCGGGCTCGGCTGGCATGGAGATGTGTTTTGTCAATCTGGTAGAACCGGGTGACAAGGTTATTGTTTGTCAGAACGGTGTATTCGGTGGCCGGATGAAAGAGAATGTCGAACGCTGTGGCGGAACGGCTGTGATGGTCGAGGATACCTGGGGGGTTGCCGTGGACCCTGCAAAGGCAGAAGATGCGCTGAAAGCGAATCCGGATGCAAAGATTCTGGCCTTTGTACATGCCGAGACATCCACAGGTGCCATCTCCGATGCAAAAACATTGACGGAGCTGGCACACCAGCATGACTGTCTGGTTATCGTTGATGCGGTTACCTCGCTTGCAGGTTCCCCCCTGATGGTCAGTGACTGGGATCTGGACGCGACCTATTCAGGTACCCAGAAATGTCTATCCTGCGTACCAGGACTGTCACCAGTCTCGTTCAACCAGCGTGCCATCGATGTCATTACCAGCCGCAAATCAAAGGTACAGAGCTGGTTTCTTGATCTCAACCTGGTGCTGGGTTACTGGGGAGGCGGTGCCAAGCGTGCCTACCATCACACGGCCCCGGTCAACACCCTGTATGGCCTGCACGAGGCGCTGGTTGTCCTGCAAGAAGAAGGTATCGAAAATTCCTGGGCACGCCATCAAAAGAACCATGATGCCTTGCGTAGCGGACTTGAGGCAATGGGCCTGAGTTTCGTCGTACCGGAAGGTCAGCGATTGCCACAATTGAACGCGGTGTCCATTCCTGACGGTGTGGATGAGGCCGCCGTGCGCAGCATACTGCTCAAAGAATATAACCTTGAAATCGGTGCCGGACTCGGTGCAATGGCCGGCAAGATCTGGCGCATCGGGCTCATGGGTTTTGCCAGTAATCAGACCAATGTGCAGTTCTGCCTCGGCGCACTGGATGCCGTTCTGAGCAGTATGAAAGCACCGGTGAATTCAGGTGTCGCCGTTGACGCTGCCCGGGCTGTCTACGGTTAAGCAGATAACGCCGGATACAGGCACGATCCCTTTGTAGGATGGGTAAAGCGCAGCGTACCCATCAGATGCGGAGTGCTGGCCTTGATGGGTACGGTCACTCTCACACGTCCATGTGCTCCGCGACACTCGGACTATCCTGTCCATCGTCGCGTTGCTCCTTTACCCATCCTACAAAATTTGCTCAGAGCCAGTCAGCCGTCAGTCTGCAAACAGTGGCAGATATTCCCCGTAACCGTTGGTTTCAAGTTCCTCTTTCGGAATAAACTGCAGCGCAGCTGAATTGATGCAATAGCGCTGACCCGTCGGTTCCGGGCCATCCTCAAAGACATGGCCAAGATGTGATTTGGCAATACTGCTTTTGAGTTCCGTGCGTTTCATGAAAAATCGGCTATCGGTATGCGTTGACAGGGCATCCGGAGAAATTGGCCGGATAAAGCTTGGCCAGCCGGTGCCGGATTTAAACTTGTCGGACGAGCTAAACAGGGGCTGACCCGAAACAATGTCGACATAGATCCCGTCCTCCTTGTTATCCCAGTATTCATTTGCAAAAGATCGCTCGGTTGCTTCATTCTGGGTGACCTCGTATTGCAGTGGTGTCAGCCGGGCGCGCAATTCATCGGGGGCAGGCATGACAAAATTTCCAGTCCGGGTAACCGGGGGCGCCGCCGTATTGCCGGTGGCGCTATTAGAGGCGGTTGCCTGATCGGATTCAGCCGCTATACCGAACTTCAGCAGTGCAATGGCCGCAATAGCCGCTACACCGATAACTGGAAATGCCTGCCTCACGTTCATGGTAATCACCTGTCAAGTTGTTGCTTACGTCATTGCAGGGTTATGACCAATTCCTGTGAAGTGAGTTCAAATCTGTCGAGATAACATTAAAATAATATAATATTCAATTCACTGTAGATTTATTATAAGAATTAACTAGAGACACATAAGGATATGCTCTTGTACCCGGATCCAATCCCTCAGTCTTCGAAAGAATAGGGCAGTGCCTGCTGCTGGAATGCCGGGCCGGTTGCTGAATCAAGGTAAACATCATTGGCCTCCACCGAGGCAATCTGTAACACAGCCAGTGCTAACTGCCCCCCGTCAGGATGGGGTTGGGCATCGACAATCCGGCCGATGGCTTGCTCATTACCGGCAGCTGGAAACAATGCATCACCCGGTAATGCGATTTGATCGCTTGCAATCCCCCCCAGATACATCCGCCGTTTGAGCGTCCCCAGGTACTGCATACGCGCCACGATTTCCTGGCCCGGATAACAGCCTTTCTTGAAGCTGACACCATTAACCAGTTGCAGGTTGGTCATCTGGGGGACGAACAGTTCAGCGGTCGCAGCAAAGATGTTCGGAAGACCTGCCTGAATTTCCAGCAATCGCCAGGCGGACTCACCGACCGGGGCCCCCTGTACATTAAGCGTATCCCAGAGTACACGCGCGGCGTCCAGGGAATTTGCAAAGACTTCAAAACGCGGGTGTATGCCTGGCACGCGTAGCATGGTCAGATCCTGGCTATGCGTCACCTGGTTCGGTTCAGCAGGTACATTAGCAGCATCGAGCGCTGCACTGGCCGCAGCACCGGAAATCCCGATGCGCAGAAAGTTTTCGCTGACATCTTCAAGGGTCACAGCTGCGCGCATGACAAACATGCGCAGTCGCTGAATAACGGCTTCCATTGAATCAGCCGGTAGCCGCAGGTACCAGGTATCGCCCTGTCTGAAAACCCGCATCAGTCCGAGGATGCGGCCTTTCGGCGTACAGTAGGCATTCAGCTGGCTGCTGTGCTCGTCCAGTTTGCTGATGTCATTGCTGAACTGGGACTGCAGAAAATCGCCCGCATCCTGGCCATGCACCGCAATAACCCCCAGATATTCAAGATCAGCAAAGACCAGACCACTCTGGGTGACCTCCTGTTCGCGCATCGGGTTGCCAAAATGTGCTACCCGGTCGGCCTCGAACTCGGCACCGGCATCGGTCAGAAATGTTTTCCATTCAGTTTTCATTTTGCCTGTACAACTATTAAAACGGATTTAAAGTCTAGTCGAACTTGTTGCGTCTGTCAGTATCTGAGGTAACAACCGGCCGCGGCTGGCGTTCCGGCCGTGCGGGTGGTATAAATTCGGCAGCCAACTGACAGAATCTATGACTACCCAGCGATCTGCGCCCGTCTATTTGAATCTTCTCCGGATACGGTTTCCGGTCGGTGCGGTGACATCGATTGCGCACCGCATATCGGGCATTCTCCTGTTCCTGTCACTGCCTTTTCTGATTTACCTGCTGGATCTGTCCTTGCAGGACGCCAGTGGCTTCGACCAGGCGCTTGCAACCATGCAGAACGGCTGGTTTAAGGTCGGCTTCACCCTGCTGGTCTGGTCCCTGCTGCACCACCTGTTATCCGGTATTCGTTTTCTGCTTATAGATATAGAGCAGGGCGTCACCCTGCAGCAGGCACGCCGCAGTGCCTGGCTGGTTAATCTTCTGGCGCCGGTCATGACGCTTGCCTGTGTCTGGTGGCTACTGTGAGCCGTCCCACCCATGGACTGGGTGACTGGTTGCTGCAACGACTGACAGCGGTCTACCTGGCGTGTTTTTTTGTCTACCTGCTGCTGCATTTCCTGATGCAGCCGCAGCACACTTTTCAGGAATGGCATGATTGGGTGACGCGTCCTGTTATGCTTATTGCAACAGCGATATTTATCCTGGCCGTACTGGTACACGGCTGGGTCGGGATGCGGGACGTGGTACTGGATTATGTACACGCCATCGGCCGGCGCATCACCGTGCTCTCCCTGATTGCGCTGACATTGATTGGCTGCAGTCTGTGGGCATTGCGTATGCTCGTACAGGTGTCAGGATAACTGCATGGATATTCCGCGCCGAAAATTTGATACCCTGATCATTGGTGCCGGCGGTGGCGGCCTGCGTGCAGCACTGCAACTGTCACAGGCAGATGCACATGTCGCCGTGGTCTCCAAGGTTTTCCCGACTCGCTCACATACGGTCGCCGCGCAGGGAGGCGTCAATGCAGCGCTTGCCAATGTGCGCCCGGATAACTGGCACTGGCACATGTTTGATACCGTCAAGGGCAGTGATTACCTGGGTGACCAGGATGCCATTGAATACATGTGCCGCGCGGCCCCCAGGGCTGTTTACGAACTGGAACACTTTGGCGTGCCGTTTTCGCGGCTGGAAGATGGCAGGATATATCAACGTCAGTTTGGTGGTCAGAGTATGAATTTCGGGGGAGAGCAGGCGGCCCGTACCTGTGCCGCCGCAGACCGAACCGGGCATGCAATACTGCAGTCGTTGTATCAGCAAAATATTCGCGCCAAAACCCATTTCTTTGACGAGTACTTCGCGATTGATTTATTACATCATCACGACGGTTCCTTTCTGGGCGCCCTGGTGCTGAATATCGCGACCGGCGAGAAGCTCGTCATTGAAGCAAAAACGACCTTACTGGCGACCGGCGGTGCCGGGCAGATATTCCGCACCAACACCAATGCCCTGATCAATACCGGCGACGGCATGGCCATGGCGCTGCGTGCCGGTGTGCCGTTGCAGGATATGGAGTTTTTCCAGTTTCATCCTACCGGTATTGCCGGCAAGGGAATGCTGCTGAGTGAAGGTGCCCGGGGCGAGGGCGGCTTCCTGATCAACGGTGACGGCGAGCGTTTCATGGAACGCTATGCGCCCCATGCAAAGGACCTTGCCAGTCGTGACGTGGTCAGCCGGGCAATCACCACGGAGGTCAGGGAAGGGCGCGGCTGTGGTCCCAACAAGGATCATGTACTGCTCACACTCAAACATATTGACTCTGCTGTGATACGCAAACGGCTGCCGGCGATTCGTGATCTTGCGCTGACCTTTGCGAATGTGGATATGTGTGACGAGCCGGTTCCGGTGTTCCCGACAGCCCACTACACCATGGGCGGCATTCCTACCAATCGCTTTGGCGAGGTTGTGGCGCCCGTCGAACATGGTCCGGAAGAGGCCATGCCAGGCCTGTATGCCGCCGGCGAATGTGCCTGTGTCTCGGTACATGGCGGTAACCGCCTCGGTGGTAATTCATTGCTCGACATCATTGTGTTTGGTCGTGCGGCAGGTAATCAGATTATCGAATTTCTGGGCGAGAACCGCTACCACCAGCCACTTCAGGATGACTGTCTTGAACCTGCCCTGCAGCGACTGGCGCGCTGGGATAACAAGGGTGATGGTGAGACGGTTGCTGACTTGCGTATGGAACTGACCAAAACCATGGAAGAGCATTGCGGTGTGTTCCGGACGGAAGCAGTTCTCAGTGAGGGAGTCAGCAAGGTGCTGGCATTGCAGCAACGGTTGCCGGACGTCTGCATCAAGGACCACAGCCAGGTATTCAATACTGCCCGTATCGAGGCGCTGGAGCTGGAGAACCTGATGGATGTGGCCATCGCCACCATCATGTCTGCCCAACAACGGCAGGAAAGTCGCGGTGCGCACTCACGCATTGATTATCCCGAGCGCGATGATGTGAACTGGTTGCGGCATAGTCTGTATCACAAGACAAGCAATACGGTTGATTACAAGCCGGTTCGCATGAAGCCGCTGACCGTGGCTACGTTCCCGCCAAAACCACGCACCTATTAGTACCGACGCCATGGAATTTTCAATCTATCGCTATAATCCGGATACCGACAAGCAGCCAAGGATGCAGGCGTTTGAGCTGCGGGATGACGAGCTTGACAGTGAAATGATGTTGCTTGACGCACTGCTTGCACTGAAGGCACAGGACGAGACACTGGGTTTCAGGCGTTCCTGCGGGGAAGGGGTGTGTGGCTCGGACGGCATGAATGTAAATGGCACCAACAGACTGGCCTGCATTACACCGTTATTCAGTCTGAAATCACCGGTAGTCATCAACCCCATGCCGGGACTGCCGGTGATCCGCGACCTTATTGTTGACATGGAACAGTTTTACCACCAGTACCGCGCGGTTAAGCCCTACCTGATCAACAATGATCCGGAGCCGGAGGTTGAATACCGGCAATCCCCCGTTGAGCGGGACAGGCTGGACGGTCTTTACGAATGTATCCTGTGCGGCTGTTGCTCAACATCCTGTCCGTCATTCTGGTGGAACCCGGATAAATTTCTTGGACCGGCTGCGCTGTTGCAGTCCTGGCGCTTCCTGGCAGACAGCCGGGATCAGGCCACTGATGAACGACTGGCCGGTCTTGACGGCCCGTTCAAGCTGTTTCGTTGTCACACCATTATGAATTGCGTGGAGGTCTGCCCCAAGGGGCTTAATCCGACCCGAGCCATCGGCCGCATTAAAGAATTAATGGTAAAGCGTTCAGTCTGATGCAGGAGGCAACAGAGTCTGATGCCGGCAAGATCAACCGTCTGGCATGGCAGTGCCGGCGCGGCATGCGGGAACTGGATGAGTTATTAAACAGTTTTCTCCTGCAAGGCTACCGTGGTCTGGATGAGCCTGCACAGGAAACCTTTGCCAGACTGCTGGAATATCCGGATGCTGTGTTACTGGAATTATTAATGGGTCGTATGACCCCTGCAGACAAGGATGTCGCTCACATTGTCCGGAAAATACGCAACCCCGCTGCACCTTGATATCGGACCATCCCGTCTGCTGGGCGGGTGGGTGATACTGGTCCATGGTATGCCACTGTTGATGTGGCCGGTTTTGCAATCGGGCAGCTGGCTGGTTCTGGCCGTCTTTTCGGCACTGCTCTTTAGCCTGGTCAGGTCATGGCGTTTGCAGGTGAGCCGGCACCATCCGGATGCAGTCTGTTCCATGGTGTGGCGCGCAGAAAAAGACTGCCTGCTGGGACTGCATTCAGGTGAACAAGCGAAAGTCAGTATGCGACCCCGGGCATTTATACTTCCATGGCTGGTTATTCTGCACTTTAACAGCCGGCAACGACGTATGCGGCACCTGGTGTTGTTACCGGATATGCTTGACCGGGAGGTGTTCCGGAAACTGCGGGTACGTCTGAAAGTTGAAATAAACAGGACATAGTCAGGGACAGCAGCACATTATTATGAGTCGATTGTTTTTCTGCTGCTTGCTGTTGTTGTGCATCTCAGCATGCACTCAACCACCGGACGATAGCATTCGCTTCGGTCTTGCCAGCGCACCGGCGAATCTGGACCCGCGTTACGCCACCGATGCAACATCCGCGCGCATCAACCGCCTGCTATACCAGCGCCTCGTTGATTTCGATGCAGAGTCTCGCCCGGTACCGGCCCTGGCAACCTGGGAGCAGATTACGCCACTGCACTATCGTTTCCATTTAAAGGTCAGGCGCCCCGACTTTCATGATGGCACCGAACTCGACGCCGCAGATGTAGCGGCAACCTACCAGTCGATTCTTGCACCGGACAGCGGTTCACCGCATGCCGGTACCTTGCAACTGATCCGGGACATATCGGTCCAGGACAAGGATACCCTGGATTTCCACTTGCAACGACCGGACCCGCTACTCCCGGGCTATCTTGCAATCGGCATTCTGCCGGCAGCCGGAATAGACCGGCAACACCCGTTTCACGAGAAACCGACAGGCAGCGGTCCGTTCAAATTTAAAGACTGGCCTGAACCTGGCAGGCTGGTGCTGACGCGCCGGTCAGACAAACAGTCAATTGAGTTTCTGAAGGTTGGAGATCCGACAGTGCGGGTATTGAAATTGCTGCGCGGCGAGATCGATCTCCTGCAAAATGACCTGCCTGCGGAATTGCTCGCCTACCTGTCTGGCAAACAGGAAATACAGGTGACCTATGGCCCGGGTAGCAACTTTTCCTATATTGGATTTAACCTGGATGATCCGGTTACCGGCAATCTGAAGGTACGGCAGGCCATTGCACATGCAATCGACCGGGATGCGATTGTGCACCATTTGTTCGGCAATGCAGCCAGACCAGCGGCGGCACTCCTGCCGCCCGGGCACTGGGCCGGTAACCCGGTGCTGAAACCGCTTGAGCATAACCTGCCCCGTGCCCGCAGCCTGCTCGCCGAGGCCGGTTATGGTGCCAACCGCCCACTGCGATTGAGTTACAAAACCTCCACGGATCCGCTGCGCATCAGGATTGCGACCGTTATCCAGCAGCAATTACGTGATGCCGGCATTGAAATGGCGCTGCAGAGTTACGACTGGGGTACCTTCTACGGTGACATCAAGGCAGGCCGGTTCCAGATGTACAGTCTTGCCTGGGTTGGCATCAAGACACCGGATATATTTCGTTACGCCTTCCATAGCAACTCACTGCCGCCGGAAGGTGCGAACCGGGGACGTCTGCATGATAGTGATATAGACCATCTCATCACCGTGGCGGAGCAGGGCACATCGCTGGCAGCACAGGCCGCCTCATACCGGCAGATACAGGCCAGGCTGTTAGCACTATTGCCCTATATTCCTCTCTGGTATGAAGACCATGTGTTCGCAGCCCGCAGTAATATTAGCGGGTATCGGCTCGCCAGGGACGGCAATTATGATGGCCTGTTAACCACCAGAAAGGCTTTTGGCAAGGTTCGGCTCAGTCCTGTAGGAGCGGCGTCCTCGCC
>DMKK01000170.1 GCA_003454335.1 Gammaproteobacteria bacterium
GCAAGCAAGAGAAAGTGCCTCGCCATTCATGGCGAAATAAATGCTGAAATAAACAGCCAATAAGATCAAAACACTTCCAAAACACAACCAGAAAACTAAAAACCGGTTACGAAAACATCCAACCCCGCTTACAATACCCACATGCAACCACTACAAAATGACAGACTCATCCGTGCCCTGCTGCGCCAGCCAGTCGATGTAACCCCCGTCTGGATGATGCGCCAGGCAGGCCGTTACCTGCCTGAATATCTCAAGGTGCGCAAGCAAGCGGGCAGCTTCATGGACCTGTGTACCAACCCGGAACTGGCCTGCGAGGTCACCATGCAGCCGCTCGAACGGTTCCCGCTGGATGCCGCCATCCTGTTCTCCGATATTCTCACGATTCCGGATGCCATGGGACTGGGACTGTATTTCGAAACTGGCGAAGGGCCACGCTTTAAAAAACCGGTACGCACGGCAGCAGACGTGAATGCACTGGGTGTGCCGGATCCGGAAACAGAATTACGCTATGTCATGGATGCAGTCCGGCTGATTCGCCGCACACTCGACAACCGCCTGCCGCTGATCGGTTTCTCCGGCAGTCCGTGGACACTGGCCACCTACATGGTTGAAGGCAGTTCCACCAAGACCTTTTCCCACGTCAAGGGCATGCTGTACAGCGAACCACAATTGCTACACCGGATGCTTGATACCGTTGCCCGGTCAGTAACCGGTTACCTGAATGCCCAGATTGCCGCCGGCGCTCAGGCCGTCATGATCTTTGATACCTGGGGCGGCGTGCTGACACCCGATGATTATCGTGACTTCTCCCTGCAATACATGCAGCAGATCGTCTCCGGCCTGACTCGCGAGGCTGACGGTTTGCAGGTGCCCGTGGTGTTGTTTACCAAGGGTGGTTGCCAGTGGCTGGAAGCCATGGCGGATACCGGGGCCGATGCGCTGGGTATTGACTGGTCAACGGACCTCGCCATGGCGCGTAAACGTGTCGGCGACCGGGTTGCCCTGCAGGGCAACCTTGATCCGGCCGTCCTTTATGCACCCCCTGACATCATCCGGGAAAAGGTCGCCGAGGTACTTGCCCGGTTTGGCAAGGGTTCCGGCCACGTCTTTAATCTCGGCCACGGCATCACCCCGGACGTTGATCCTGAAAATGCCGGCGCCCTGGTAAATGCCGTCCATGAACTAAGTGCGCAGTACCACCAGTAAGCCGGCCCGTATAAAAACAAAACCATTCAGCTCACCACAGAGACACGGGGGTACACGAAGAATAGGGGATATTGGTAAATCCGCCTGATGGGTACGCTGCGCTTTACCCATCCTACAGATAACCCAACAATACGCATGAGGCCGTAGGATGGGTGAAGGAGCAACGCGACGCACCCATCAGGCGAATGATGTAGTGAATAGTTAGAAAATATTTTAAATTCTGGAGATTGAAGTATGTCGATGGATGATCGTGATGGTGTCATCTGGATGGATGGCGAGCTGGTACCCTGGCGTGAGGCAAAGGTCCATGTCCTGACCCATTCCCTGCATTACGGCATGGGTGTCTTTGAAGGGGTGCGGGCCTACAAGACAGACAAGGGCGCGGCGATCTTTCGCCTGCAGGATCATACCCGGCGCCTGTTTGGTTCGGCACACATCATGATGATGCCGGTTTCCTGGGACCAGGAAACCATTAACGCTGCGCAAATAGCGGCCGTACGCGAGAATCAGCTGGAGTCTGCCTATATTCGCCCACTGTTTTTTTATGGCTCGGAAGGCATGGGCCTGCGGGCCGATAATCTCAAGGTGCACGGGATGGTGGCGGCCTGGGAATGGGGCGCCTACCTGGGTGCCGAGAATATGGAAAAGGGCATTCGCATCAAGACGTCGTCTTACACGCGTCACCATGTGAATATCACCATGTGCAAGTCCAAGGCGACCGGTAATTACATCANNTGCGCTTTACCCATCCTACAAATAATCCAACAATGCTCATGAGGCTACAGGATGTGCTGATTTTGTAGGATGGCTAAAGGAACGAAGTGACGTACCCATCAAGTAGATAGCACACCCTTCTACATCAGTTCACTCAACAATGAATCCATCATCCGGTACGCCTGTGACCGGTAGGCATCCCCGAAGATATTCAGATGATTCAGTATGTGATACAGGTTATACAGGGTCTTGCGTATCCCATAGCCGGGATCTACGGGATACTCTGCCCGGTAAGCGGCATAAAAATTACTGTCAAAACCACCGAACAGTTCGGTCATTGCAAGATCCGTTTCCCGGTCGCCGTAATACACGGCCGGGTCAAAGATCGTTGGCTCACCGGTGCGGGTATAGGCGTAGTTACCGGACCACAGATCGCCGTGCAGCAGTGACGCCTCCGGTGAGTAGCCTGTAAACAGGGCTGTAAATGTATCCAGCAGTTTTTCTCCCTGCGACTGCAGGCGTCCACCATGACCATTCTGCGCCGCCAGTTCAAGCTGGAACCGCAAGCGCTGTTCCCGCCAGAAAGTCACCCAGTCATGATCACGGGTATTCATTTGCAGCGTTGAACCAATGGTGTTGTCCGTATCCCAGCCAAACTGCTGCCGGGTCACCCGGTGCATGGCCGCCAGCCCTTCACCCAATGCTGCCGGATCGCCACGACCACCCAGCTCCAGGTCTTCCAGTATCAGGTAAGCTGATTCACCATCATCGCCCCAGCATACCGGTTCGGGAATCTTTAGTGCCTGACTGCCCTTAAGTTCCTGCAGTCCCAGTGCTTCGGCGGCAAACATGTCGGCCTTGCTGGCCATGTTAAGTTTTACAAAATAGCTTTCATCACCATAGTTCACCCGCATCGCCTGATTGATACAACCGCCGCCTGCAGACACCTGCCCAGACAATTCGGCCTGCTTGCCGGTAGCAGCTGCTATATCAGCAGCAATGTTTCCCCACAGTGACATGCAAGCTCCGCTACCTGAACCAATAAAAGGTAGATATTAACGCCACAGGACAGTTCAGTGCAGTGCAGATCTGGTTTGTTTCAGCAGGCGTGCGCCAGGCGCCTGTGCAAGGGGCTGCTGCGCGGGAAGTGGGCACGCAGGAATTCCATCTGGTCAGCCAGCACACGCCGACCCTGCAGGTAAATATACTCGGCATGCGTCGGGATGAACGGCACGGCCAGCAACTGCATGCCCGCCTGCTCAGGTGTACATCCCGCCTTGTGGTTGTTACAACGCCGGCAGGCAGTCACCACATTGCTCCAGATATCCTGGCCACCCTGGATTACCGGGGTGACATGGTCCCGGGAAAGGTCACCATGGCGGAAAGTTTCACCACAATAAAGGCACACATGGGAATCACGCTTGAACAGCGCGGGATTATTCAGCGGCGGGACATAACGGTCACGAAACTTGTTCAACGCGCGATTATGACCAAGCGTCGCAATGATGGAGTTCACTTCGATAAAGCTGCGTCGTCCGGTTTTTGCACAGATACCACCGTGCACCCGGTACAGCAGTGTGCCGCAGGTATAAGCCACCTGCTCCAGATGATAGAGGCGTACGGCGTCCTGGTAGCCGACCCATTCAAGCGGCATACCCGAGACATCTGTCCTCAGCACCTGATGACTCAGATCCAGCATTCAGCACCTCTGAAGAGCCGGTGAACAGCCTGCAATGGCGCCGTTCACTGCATCAAAATACAGATATTGCGATATTTTCACGAGACTACCATGTAACCAAAAAGCACGCCATAAAGGAGCTACTGCGGACAACCGGCTCCGAAACACTCGCGGGCACAACTGAGACGCACGCCGAGGCTTGAATAGTAGCGTCAAAACACGCTAATATTCCGGCCGCTTGACCAACAAGCACTCTTACTTAATCAATCTGTGTAACTTGCCCCGCGCTATCAGCACGACAAGTCGCATCGGAGGTCAAAATGCCGATTCGCATTGCTGTGCCCAAAGAGACCCAGCCTGGTGAACACCGGGTTGCCCTGATCCCTGAAGTCGTCCGTAAACTGGCTAAACTCGACATTGAAGTCCTGGTCGAGGCCGGCGCCGGTGCCAGCGCGCACTATCCGGACGCCGAGTACGAGGCTGCCCGCATCGTCACTGACACGGACGCCCTCTACAGCGAGGCCGATGTGGTGCTGGCGGTACAAGCACCTTCAGCGAATACCATCAGCAAACTGCGTGAAGGCAGTATTTTCATAGGCTTACTGCTGCCGTTCCAGCGCACCGAACACATTACCGGCCTGAAAGACCACAACATCACCAGTTTCGCCATGGAACTGGTCCCACGCATTTCCCGCGCGCAGAGCATGGATGTGCTGTCATCACAGGCCGCCGTCGCGGGTTACAAGGCGGTCCTGATGGCCGCTGACCTGTCCGGGAAATTTTTCCCCATGCTCACCACCGCCGCTGGCACCATTCGACCGGCCAAGGTGGTTATCATCGGTGCCGGAGTTGCCGGTCTGCAGGCCATTGCCACCGCCCGGCGTCTGGGTGCGATCGTGGAAGGCTACGATGTACGCGCTGCCACCAAGGAACAGGTGGAATCACTGGGCGCCAGGTTTATTGATATTGACGTTGCCGCCGAAGGCAGTGGTGGTTACGCCCGCGAACTGACCGACACGGAAAAGCAGCAGCAACAGGCTGTTCTGGCAGAACATATTGCTGCGGCAGATGTAGTCATTACCACGGCAGCACTGCCGGGCAGACCCTCACCCAAAATCATCCCTGCCAGCATGGTCGCTGGCATGAAACCCGGCTCGGTCATCATTGACCTGGCAGCCGAGGGCGGCGGTAACTGCGAACTCACACAGGCCGGTGAAACCATTGATCACAATGGCATTACCATTTACGGCCCGCTCGACGTGTCGAGCATGCTCGCGGTACACGCAAGCGAAATGTACGCAAAGAACCTGCTGAATTTTCTCACCCCCATGATTCAGGATGGCCAGCTGTCTCCTGACTGGGACGACGAGGTCATTGCCGACAGCGCACTCACACATGCGGGCGAGATACGCCATGCGCCGACGCGCACGCTGCTTGAAGGAGACGCGTCATGATTGAAGGAATAACCGCGCTCTATATCTTCATGCTGGCCGCAGTTACCGGCTATGAAATCATCGGGCGGGTACCAGCCATCCTGCATACCCCGCTGATGTCGGGATCCAACTTTGTCCATGGCATCGTACTGGTCGGCGCCATGGTGGCCATGGGCCACGCACACACCACACTGGAGTTGATCATCGCCTTCATCGGCGTCGCCCTCGCCGCCGGTAATGCAGTCGGCGGCTACGTCGTCACCGAGCGCATGCTCGAGATGTTCAAGAGCAGCAAGGGGAGCAACTGATGGATAATATTATTGAAGTCAGTTACTTCGTAGCGGCCATCCTGTTTATCCTTGGCCTGAAGAAGATGAGTTCGCCGGTCACCGCACGCAGTGGCATTATCTGGGCCGGCGTCGGTATGCTGGTCGCCACCCTGATTACCTATTTTCACCCCGATGTCGGTAATTACCTGCTGATGACAGTTGCCATCATTATCGGTGGCGGCGCCGCACTCTGGTCAGGCAAAAAGGTAGCCATTACCGACATGCCACAAATGATTGCCCTGTATAATGGTATGGGTGGTGGTGCCGCCGGTGCGATTGCCGCGGTCGAATTGCTCAAGGGCGAATTTGACTCGCAAACTTTCCTGATCCTCGCCATTCTCGGCGCCCTCATCGGCTCAGTGTCGTTCTCGGGCTCACTGATTGCCTTTGCGAAACTGCAGGGCTGGCTGCGCCGTCCGATGCGTTTTCCGGGTCAACAGCTCTTCAATATTGCCGTATTCCTGGCTGCCGTTGGCTTTGGTGTCTTGCTGATCATCCAGGGTGAATTTAACGGCACCATTATCCTGGCATTTTTTCTGGCCGCACTCGCCTACGGCGTGTTGATGGCCCTCCCCATTGGCGGCGCCGATATGCCAGTGGTGATCTCGTTGTTTAACGCGCTCACCGGCCTGGCTGTTGCCTTTGAAGGCTTTGTACTCAATAACGCCGCCATGATCATTGCCGGCACTGTGGTCGGCTCGGCCGGTACCCTGCTGACACAGTTGATGGCCCGCGCCATGAACCGCTCTATTGGTAACGTGCTGTTCAGTTCCTTCGGCGCCAGTGGTGACGGTGATGGCGACAGCGTGGAAGGCAGCATGAAGCCCATCGATGCGGCTGACGCCGGCATCATGATGGCCTACGCCGAGCGCGTCGTGATCATTCCCGGCTATGGCATGGCGGTGGCACAGGCACAGCACAAGGTGTGGGAACTGGCAGCGATGTTAATAAAGCGCGGCGTCGATGTGAAATTTGCCATCCACCCGGTAGCCGGTCGCATGCCGGGCCACATGAACGTGCTGCTGGCCGAGGCCAACGTGCCCTACGACCTGCTCTACGACCTCGACGAAATCAACGCCGCCTTCACGCAGACCGATGTGTCGCTGGTCATCGGTGCCAATGACGTGGTCAATCCCTCAGCCCGCAGCAATCCGGACAGCCCGATCTACGGGATGCCGATCCTCAATGCTGACCAGTCAAAGAATGTCATCGTCATCAAGCGTGGCCAGGGCAAGGGCTTCTCGGGCGTCGAAAATGCACTGTTCTTCGGCGACAATACGCGCATGTTGTACGGCGATGGCCAGGCCATGGTCGGTGAGTTGATTGAGGCCATTAAAGAGCTTTAAGGGAGCACGCGCGCAGATGCTTGATGGGTACGCTGCACTTTACCCTGCATAAAATAATCACATATTCCCCTGGCAGGACAGATAAAGCGCAGCGTACCCGACAAGAATTAGAAAATACCAACCCAAGCGCCTTGTGCTGAAACAGCAACAAGGCACCCATTCCCTGTTGCGGAATGGATAAAGTACAGCGTACCCGTCATGAATGTGCACCAGCCTGTGTTTGCTGCAAAAACCGTGCTCCATTGCCGCCATGACCACGGTCCGAAACCGATGATAGTTGTATCGCTGCCACTTGCTAGAACAGCCGCTTATAAACCCTGAAAAACTGCGAAAACACTGTAAAAAAAGGGGTTGAAGTAGCGGACCAGAATTGGTCCAAACTGAAATGCTTATACACAGCACGGGCTGCACTGATGTTTTCCTGCAACAAAGCCACTGTACCGGTATATAAGAAACTTATAATTAACTGTAACACACTGTTTTTTATGAAAATTTATCTGTGGATAAAATTTGATCAAATTAACAGCAGCACTGCAAATATAGGCATTTGAGGCACTTTACCCCATTTCATCCACAGAGTTATCCACAGATTTTGTGGATAACAGATAGCCTCTAATTAGATGAAGGGCTTAGCTCCACTTGGTAATAATTCATATTAACTTAACACCAGGCTAAGCTGATTCTCACACAAACTGACTGACTGCGGTGACCGTGCATAACAACATCCTTCGCATTGCCGTCCCCTCCCCCCTGTATCGCAGCTTTGACTACCTGCTACCTACCGGGGTTGAACCGCATGCGTTGCAGGCCGGCGTACGTGTGCGCGTGCCGTTTGGACGCCGCACAGTCATCGGTGTGTTACTGGACATCACCACCGAGTCGGCCGTTGCAATAGACAAACTCAAACCGGCACTCGCGGTACTGGATAGCGAACCGGTACTCAACAGTGACATATTGTCGATGGTGCAATGGGCCAGCGACTACTACCACCATCCCATCGGTGATGCCCTGACCGCAGCCCTGCCGGTGTTGCTACGACGCGGTGAGGCGCCCGAGGCAGGCGGTATCCCTGCCTGGCGGCTGACAGCGGCCGGCCGTAAAATCGACAGTGCCACACTGGCACGCGCTCCCCGTCAGCAGACAGTGATAGCAACACTGCACGGGCAGCCACCGGGAGTCGCACGCAACACACTGGATACTTCTGCCACAGTGCTGCGTACGCTGGCGGAGAAAGGCTGGATCGAGTCTTTTCACCTAACGCCAGGTAGTGACATCGGTACCACCACACCCTCACCGCATACCCTGAACCCGGCGCAACAGCACGCGGTCGATGCCATCCTCAAACAGTATGGTCAGTTCTCGCCGTTTCTGCTTGAGGGGGTGACCGGCAGCGGCAAGACCGAGGTCTACCTCACCCTGGTTGAGCATGCACTTGCCCGGCAGCAACAGGCCCTGGTGCTGGTCCCGGAAATTGGCCTGACACCGCAGTTAGTCGACCGTTTCCGGCAACGCTTTCCGGTGCCACTGGCGGTGCTGCATTCCGGTCTCAGTGAACGTGAGCGTCTGACTGCCTGGCAACTGGCACGCACGGGTACTGCACCGGTCATCATTGGCACCCGTTCCGCCATCTTCACGCCGCTGCCACGACCAGGATTAATCCTGGTCGATGAAGAACATGACGCCTCGCTGAAGCAACAGGACGGCTTCCGCTACTCGGCACGCGATCTGGCGATCTGGCGCGCACGCCAGCTGGATATCCCGGTGGTTCTCGGCTCGGCCACCCCGTCACTGGAGAGCCTGCTAAATGTAGAACAAAAACGTTATCAACGGCTTGACCTGCCGGAACGCACCGGTGTCGCCCGCCCACCCGCTTTCAGGCTGGTAGACATACGCGAGCAGCGACTGGAAGACGGGCTGTCAACGGCATTGCTGAAACGCATACAAGAGCACCTCGACGCCGCCGGGCAGGTGCTGCTGTTCCTGAACCGGCGCGGCTTTGCGCCGACCCTGATGTGTTACGGTTGTGACTGGGTCGCCGAATGCCGTCGTTGTGATGCACGCATGACCTGGCACCAGCACGATGGCCGACTGCACTGCCACCATTGCGGCAGCCAGCGACCGGTCGACAGCGTTTGCCCGTCATGCCAGGGTACCGACCTGCACCCCGTTGGCCAGGGCACTGAACGCGTTGAACAGGCACTGGCCACACACTTCCCCGGGGTTGAACACATACGCATCGACCGCGACACCACCCGGCGCAAGGGCGAACTGGACAGGCTGCTCGGGCAGGCACGCTCCGGTACGAGCCGTATACTGCTCGGCACCCAGATGCTCGCCAAGGGTCATCATTTTCCGAACGTGACGCTGGTCGGCATCCTCGATGCCGACCACGGCCTGTTCAGCACCGATTTCCGCGCCAGTGAACGCATGGCCCAGCTGATTGTACAGGTGGCGGGCCGCGCCGGCCGCCATGAACGCCCCGGTGAGGTACTCATACAGACCTGCCACCCGGAGCATCCGCTGCTGCAGTTGCTGATCACGCAGGGCTACCCGGCCTTTGCCCGGGCCGCACTGACGGAACGCAGGACCGCACAGATGCCACCGGTAACCAGTATGGCCCTGTTGCGTGCCGAGGCACCGGCCGCCGACACGGCCATGGGTTTCCTGGCGTCCATACAGCAGCGCATTCGCGCAACTGGCCTGCCGGGTGTCGATGTCTGGGGACCGGTACCTGCCACCATGGAACGCCGAGCCGGGCGTTTCCGTGCCCAGCTGATGCTGCAGTCAGCGCAACGCGGTGACTTGCAGCGCCTGCTCAGCACCCTGGTCAGGCAGTTGGAACACACCAAAGAGGCCCGCCAGGTACGCTGGTCGGTAGATGTCGATCCGGTGGATACCTATTGAAGTCAGGTAAAGTTGCAAGATGTCTAACGAGCGGGATAATAGGCAACCCATTTAGCACGCAACCAACATACCACCGCAGGCGCCCAAGCAATCACTTGAAAGATCAGCTCGCACAATTACTGACCGACGCCGTCGTCAAACTGCAGACCAATGGCGCCCTGCCTGCCGACATCACGCCCACCGTGATGATCGAGCGCACCCGTGACCGCTCACACGGCGACTACGCCAGCAACCTGGCGATGCTGCTGGCAAAACCGGCTCGCTGTAAACCCCGTGATATTGCCGAACAACTGGTCGCTGCCATCGAGACCGGCGGGCACCTTCAGAAAATAGCAATCGCCGGGCCGGGCTTTATCAACTTTTTCCTGGGCCCGGAAGCCTGGCATGCGGGCATCAGCGACATCCTTGCACAGGGCGATCAATTCGGGCGCAGCGATCATGGCAAGGGGGCACGCATCCAGGTGGAATTCGTCTCCGCAAACCCCACCGGCCCCCTGCATGTCGGGCACGGTCGGGGGGCCGCCTACGGCGCCGCTATTGCAGATCTGCTGGAAGCGATCGGCTATGTCGTACACCGGGAATACTATGTCAACGATGCCGGACGGCAAATGGACATCCTCGCGGCCAGCGTGTACCTGCGTTACCTGGACCTGTGTGGTGAAGACATTATGTTCCCGGCCAACGGCTATCAGGGTGATTATGTCTGGGACATCGCCGCCACCCTGCATCGTGAACATGGTGACGCCCTGCAGCACCCGGTCGCCGAAGTCTTCAGGGAGGTGCCTGCCGACGAGCCTGCCGGGGGCGACAAGGAAAAACACATCGATGGCCTGATTACCCGTATCCGCACCCTGCTGGAAGAAACCCGCTACCGGCAAGTATTCGATGAGGGACTGACCGCCATCCTCGGTAACATTCGCCAGGATCTGAAAGAATTTGGCGTGGTCTACGACGACTGGTTCTCGGAGCGTTCCCTGTCGGCAAACAGGGCCGTGGAGACCGGCATTGAGCGCCTGCAAAAAAGCGGTCACGTGTATGAACAGAACGGCGCCCTGTGGTTCAAATCAACAGATTTTGGCGACGAGAAAGATCGCGTCATTGTGCGCGACAATGGCCAGACCACCTACTTCGCCTCGGATATCGCCTACCACCTGAACAAACTGGAACGCGGCTATGACCGGGTCATCGATGTCTGGGGTGCCGACCACCACGGCTATGTCCCCCGGGTGAAGGCAGCACTGAAGGCGCTCGGCGCAGAGCCGGACAAACTGGACGTACTGCTGGTGCAATTCGCAATTCTCTACCGTCAGGGCGAGAAAGTCGCCATGTCCACCCGTTCCGGGCAATTCGTCACCTTGCGTGAACTGCGCCATGAAGTCGGTAATGATGCCGCCAGGTTTTTCTACGTAATGCGCAAGGGTGAACAGCATATGGACTTCGACCTTGACCTGGCCAAGTCACAGAGCAACGATAACCCGGTGTATTACATACAGTATGCACACGCACGCGTGCGGAGCGTGTTCCGGCAGCTGCAGGAAAAACAGCTTGAGTGGGACCAGGCAGCCGGTAGTGCCGGGCTGACAGCCCTGTCCGAGGACCATGAACAGGAACTGATGATCAACCTGTCACGCTATCCAGAGGTACTGGAAGCCGCCGCCCTTAATCATGAACCACACTTGCTGACTCACTACCTGCGCGAACTGGCCAATGACTTCCACACCTATTACAACGCGCATACCTTCCTGGTGGAAGATGCTGCATTGCGCAATGCACGACTGAACCTGATCGAGGCCACCCGGCAGGTCATTGCCAATGGCCTCGGGCTACTGGGTGTGTCGGCACCGGACAACATGTAATGCCGCGCGACTACAAACACAGGGCCCGGAGAAAAAAGAAACGCGCCAAACTGTCCCCCTGGACGGGGGTCATTGGCGGCCTGCTGATCGGCCTGTTCGTTGCCTTTCTGGTCTACATAAAGATGCAGGCCAAACCGGACCCGCACGTATATCTGCAGGAAAGCATCCCGGCACCGGTTGCTACAGCCGAAGAGACTGTTCGCGATGCAGGCAAGAACCAGACCACGACGCCCCCGCCCAAGCCGCGTTTTGATTTCTATACGCTGCTGCCGGAAATGGAAGTGGTTATACCGGAGCAGGAAATATCAGAGGGCCTGCAACAGACACCACCGCCGCCAAAAAAAGCGGCGCCCGTCGTGGAAGCAGCACCGGTAACAACGACCAGCCCGCGACAGCAGGCAACGCCTGTCGTCACAACAACGGCAAAACCGAAGTCAGGTACCTTCTACCTGCAAGTTGCCTCATTTCGTGACGGGGCAAAGGCAGAACGTTTCAAGGCTGAACTGGCGCTGCAAGGGATGCAAACCAGCATTCAGAAAGTCACCGTCAATAACAAGGATACTTACCATCGCGTCCGTGTCGGACCTTTCAATGATCTCGGCACGCTGGACAAAACGCGCCGAACGCTGCAGAAAAAAGGCATAGAGAGCACCCCGATCAAGGTCAGGGGCTAACGCACGCGAGCACGCCCTTACCCACTATGTTTCCGCATTGTTTTGCTGGGTACGCTGCGCTGTACCCATCCTGCCCGGTCGTAACTGTAAAAAATATTACAGCGTAATAACCTGGTCGGGCATATTGCCGGAAAGCGCCTCATACAGGTTTGGAAAACAACCGATAACCGCACCAGCTACCAGCTTACCGTCGATCTCACGCTCGTAACAGCACTGGTCACACCCCATCAGCAGCATACCCTGTTCCTTTGCCACCTTCGCAAGCCGTTCGCCCAGGGGATCGCCTGCCACCAGTACATAATTGTTGTCTTCAAAGAAGAACATTCCGACAACATCAACACCGTGCTTACCCGCTTCCAGTTGCGGCAGGATCATTTTGCCAAGCTTGTAGGAAACGGTGTGCCCCTGGCTGGAAAAGATATAGGCTACTTTCACGATACATCCCCTGTTGGTTGGAACTGGAATTGCGCATTATACAGACCAGCTGTGCGTTTCGACAGGAGCCACTTCCTGTACATATTAGCGTTTGGTGATCAATACTTGCCCAGTGTAGTCTCTGTCTAACCAGCCAGATAAGGAAGGCTGGCAATAATGAACAATAATGGCATCCTAAGGAGAAACCAATGACTACAAGACGACAATTTCTCAAATTCAGCGCAATAACGACAGGCGGTTTTGTCGTTCCCTGGAAGTGGGGCATGGCAGGCATGCCTGCACCACCGCTGGATCCGGTTACTATTCCAAAATTCCAGGACCCTCTGCCGATCCCGGCGGTGCTCAAGCCCATTGGGAATTCTGAAAATGCCGCATCATACCAGGCAACAATGACCGAATTTCAGCAGCAGGTATTGCCGACAGGCTTTCCGACAACAACGGTCTGGGGTTATGAGGGCAGTTTTCCGGGGCCGACCATTGAGGCAAGGCGGAATAAACCGGTTGCCGTGAAATGGATTAATGAATTACCCATGTCTCACCTGTTGCCCGTTGATACCACCTTGCATGGTACCAACAAAGGTGAACCTGAAGTTCGAACGGTCGTTCACTTGCATGGGGCACATACCAAACCGCAATTTGATGGTTATCCGGAAGACTGGTACACCTCGTATCAAAACAAAAACTTTGCGGTATACAATTACAAAAATGATCAGGAACCCGCTGCACTCTGGTACCACGATCACGCCATGGGCAGTACCCGTTTGAATGTATATGCAGGACTTGCCGGGCTCTACAATATACGTGATGAGGTTGAAGACGCGCTTAACTTGCCAAGCGGCGACTATGAAATTCCCATCGTCATTCAGGACAGGCTGTTTACTGAAGACGGTTCGTTGTTTTATCCATCCACATCGCCGGTTCCGACTGCGCCAGTTCCATCGATTATCCCGGTATTATTCGGTGATGTTACGGTTGTTAATGGAAAAACCTGGCCATATTTCGAGGTTGAACCCCGTAAATATCGTTTCCGTGTACTGAACGG
>DMKK01000263.1 GCA_003454335.1 Gammaproteobacteria bacterium
TGGAATGCAGCCCCATGACACCGGCGAGGATATCGGTCAGCAATTTGCCGGTCGCGATGGTTCCATAGCCACCCACGGAATGGAAGCGGATGCGGAAGGCATCCTGTGGCAACAAAGAGGGGTTCTCCTTTGTCTCGAGTGCCATAAACTCGGTCTCCGGATAGGCCTGCTTCAACCGCTGCTGCCGTTCAGCATTGCCTGGAGACGGGTTTTTTTCAAAGAATTGTGATCCCAGGTAGAAGAACGGCACGTTGAGGGTGCTTTCCATATTCCTGTAGGCGGCAATCAGGTGGCGGGGCTGCAGGTCATGCCCCCCTACGCCAAAGATGCCGGTACTGATTTTGGGCAGGCTGTCGATAGGCGGGATGCCCCGATGCCGAATCAGATCGTTATTCTCTCGTGCCTTGAACAGGGACTGGGTCACCAGGTTGGTGAGTGCAGTGACCTCCGAGCGCTCCAGAACCGTAACGGCTTTCTTGCCATCCAGCGCAGCCACCAGTTCGCCTTCCGGAAATGGCTGCAGCAGTTTAATCGAGACCACGCCCACTTTTTTGCCCTGGCCGCGCAGGTAGCTTGCAACGGCTTCGGCATCGTCTGTGACCGATCCCAGTCCCACAATCACATGTTCCGCATCATCAGCCAAAAAGGTCTGTACCGGATTGTAGTGACGACCGGTAAGCTCACCGTATTCATCCATCGCCTGTCTGATGAAGTTCGGGATTTCATTCACGAAGTGGGTCTGGTGATCAACCAGCCCGGCCTGGAAGTCCGGCTGGTTCTGCACGCCGCCGGTGAGGCCTGGATTGTTAACATCAACCATGGCGGGTACCAGTTGTCTGGTACCTTTTTCGAAAGCATTGACCCACTGCCTGCGCCATTGGCCTTGCAGTTCCTCTGGAATCCATGTCAGGGAGCCCTGCACCATCTCACCCGCGTTGTCCGCTTCGATCTCAGCGGCGCGGTCAACAAGGAAATCGCCCAGCGCGGCCAGGCTGTCAGGCTGAAAGTCGCCATGATGTTTGTACAGATACTGTTGCAACTGGTAGACACGGCCCCTGGCGCCGTACAACATCTCCTGGGCGACGGTTGGCGACTTGATCCGGCTGGACGGATCGCCGAGGAATTCTTTCAGTAGTTCAGGCTCTGGCAGCAAGGTCTCGCATTGCATGTGGCTGGTGGAGAAGCCGTCCATGGCATTGGCCACCGGTACCATCGACAGGGAACTGACCCGGTAGGCGATAGCCGCCAGGTCGGTGGCCTCCTGCGGGTTACTGCCAAAGAGGATGGTGTAACCGGAAGGCAGCAGGGCATAGACATCATCATGCCCGGCCATTACATTCAGGGAATGTTTTGAGACAGCGCGTGCGGCTACCTGTAACACAAAACCACCGGCCTTTTTGCCGACGGTGACATAATGGGATTCGAGTCCGTAGAGAATTCCCTGGCTGGAAGATGCATTGGAGATGAAACGCCCGCCGACCAGGGTCGCCCCCATTGCGCCGCTCTGGGCGGAATGCTCACCCTCGGGTTCAAAGAAGAATGGATGCTTGCCCCAGACATTGCAGCCGCCCCTGGCACGAAAGGCCTCGAACAACTCGGATATTTCGGTGGAGGGCGTGATGGGGTAACCAATGACGCCACCACACACATGCCCCATCACATGGGCAATCGCACCATTACCATGTATGACGGTTTCTATGCCCGGGTATTTGCAGGTCTTTTTCGAAACGCTGTCCTCCGGGGTTTTCAGTGTCCCTTCAGCAGCCAACGAAGACGCTATTTGATTGTTTTCTGAACTCTCGCCTTGAGATTGGCGCATAACTTTTTCCTCTACCAGACTGATTATATGCTGTGCAGCGAGATGCCGCCCTCGGCCTTGAGGCCATCCGTAATGCCGATTATGTTAATCGTACGCTTGGGCGCGCAGGATAGTTCATTGTTCCTTGTCCTGTCACGCAATCGCGATCTCGTGTGAGAATCTGTTTGCGTCTCATTCAGCAATGGTGTTAAGTGTTGTTCGGATAAGGATCCCGGTCGGCCACGGACTATGCATTGATGCCAGTGGCCGGACATGCAACCGCATCTTAAGCAGGTACAGCAACCCATGACCACTACGCCCGGCACCGACACGCATCCCACTGCAAGCACCATTATGGACCCGAATCCAAAAGTGCTTTTCAGCACAGACAAAATCAGCGTGGGGGTGCACTACATAATGAAGCACCGCTATCGGCGATTGCCGGTGGTTGATAATGACGGGCGTTTCATGGGTGTGTTCGGGGTGAGCTGTCTGCTGCGACTGGTACTGCCAAAGGCCGTCGTAATGGCTAAGGGGCTTGATACGGCACCCTTTGTCCGCGATAGCCTGTCAGACCTTCACCGGCGTCTGCAGGCGGTCGAGGATGAACCGATATCCCTGTGTATGCGGGATGAAATGGTCAGGGTCTGTCCTGATACACCCTTGATTGAAACGCTGCTGACGCTCTACAAGACGCGTGCCAGTCTGCCAGTGGTCGATCCTGATACAGGTAAACTGGTCGGCGTCATTTCCTATTTTGATGTCGGCGAAAAAGTACTGGCTGCCGGGGTTTGAGCCATGAATCCTGCGACTGAAGTGATGGATGTCGTCTTCGGGCTGGATCCCCAGTGGTATGCAGGCACGCTGTTTGTGTTGACCTACCTGTTTATTATGAGCGATCGCATTAACCGCGCCATCGTGTCAATGACGGCTGCCGGGCTCATGGTGCTGGGTGGTGTACTGACCCAGGAGGCTGCTCTGGAGGGGGTCGACTTCAATACCATCGGTCTGCTGACCGGCATGATGATTATTGTTGCCATTACCCGGCAGTCCGGCGTTTTCCAGTTCCTGGCCATATGGTCGGCTAAACAGGTAAACGGGAGTCCATGGGGCATCCTGGTGATGCTGTCCATGGTGACGGCCCTGCTTTCTGCCTTGCTGGATAATGTCACTACCGTGCTGCTGATCGCGCCGGTCACACTGCTGATTACCGACTCGCTTGATGTCGATCCCTATCCTTATCTGTTTGCCGAGATATTCGCGGCCAATATCGGTGGCGCGGCAACGCTCATCGGGGATCCGCCGAATATCATGATCGGCACGGCCGTTGGCCTGAGTTTTAATGATTTTCTGTTCAACCTCGGGCCGGTTGTTGCCGTACTCTTGCCTGCCATGATGATACCCATCTACCTGATCTGGGGCCGAAAACTGGTGGCGAGCAGTGACGCGCGCCAACGGGTGATGGATTACAACGAGGCCGATGCGATTACCGACAAACGGCTTTTATGGCAATCCATGCTGGTGCTGGCGCTGGTCATAACGGGTTTCATCCTGGCGAATGATATTCACCAGGAACCCGCCACCATTGCCATGTTTGGTGCCGCCTTGCTGCTCCTGATATCAAGTCTGCCGCGCAGCCCGGGGGAGCAGAGTGAACAGCTCGAATACATATTCTCCAAGGTAGAGTGGATTACCATCTTTTTCTTTGTGGGCCTGTTCATTATCGTCTACGGTGTTGAGGAAACCGGGTTGATGGAACTGTTGGCCAGCAAGATGATGGAGATGACCGGTGGTGATCCCGAACTGACCACTATTTCGATTATCTGGACATCGGCCATTGCCTCCGCCATGGTCGACAACATCCCTTTTGTGGCAACCATGATTCCGATAATTCAAAATATGGGGGGGATGCTGGGTGGTCCCGAAGAGCTCATGCCGCTCTGGTGGGCGCTGGCCCTGGGCTCATGCCTCGGCGGCAATGGCAGTCTGGTCGGTGCCAGCGCCAATCTGATTGTTGCCGGATTTGCGGAGCGGGCAGGCCAGCCAATTCATTTTCTGCGTTTCATGTTGATTGCATTTCCCCTTATGCTGGGTTCAATTGCAATCAGTACGCTGTATATCTACCTGCGCTATTTATGAAGCATGTCAGCGGGGTGGATAGTGATTATGATTTTGCCGAACCGGATATCTTTGCGCCGGCTTTTTTACCGCTGCCCGGTTTTTTGGCGGAATGCGCCGGTTTTTTGCGCGGCTTTGAAGCGCCCGTCGTTGGTCGCCCGGGTTCACTTGCTTGCATGAGCCTGTAATCGACCAGCTTTTCTGCCTCGCTCCAGTCCTGTGACGGGTCGCCTCCCTGGAAATCGCGTCGTTCGGCTATCAGATAGGCTTCATCGGCAATCAGGCGTTGACGCTGTTCTGTATCGATGCCAGTCCGGGGTGCTGTAGTACTGGAGAGGTGGGTGTCAGGTTTTGCTGCAGCAAGCGCGCTTTCCAGTCTGGTCTCAAATTTTCGTTCGAGTCGCGCCTCCAGTTCCTGCAGCTGCGCACGCAGTTGTTTCAGTTCATCCGAGAGTATCTTTAATGTCAGTCTTTCAGCCATTGCTATGTCTCTCCAGTATGTTTTTTGTCAGGGATCACGGTGTGATTTTATAACACAAATATTAGTGTGTGATTAGCCCCGGGCGCAACTGGATCTCATCGGGGTCGACGCCCGGCATTTGTTGCAGGCCCCGCGCTATCCTGCCAGACTTCGGCGCAGGTAGTCTGTAATCCAGTATCGAGAGGGGACACATTGAAACCAAGGCCTGTCCTGCTGGCCATCTTTGATGGCTTTGGACTTAACCCAAGTCGTGCGTACAATGCGTGGGCGTTGGCACGTACACCCCATCTCGACCATTATTTTGCTTCTTACCCGCACTCCGTGCTGCAGGCCTCCGGGCGGGCGGTCGGTCTACCGGACGGGCAGTTCGGTAATTCCGAGGTGGGTCATCTGACGCTGGGGTCGGGTCGGGTACTCGAGCAGGACCTGGTCCGAATTGCCAACGCCATCTATGACGGCAGTTTTACGCAGCTACCTGCGTGGCAATCCCTGCTGACGGACTGCAAGCGGCTGCATCTGGTCGGCCTGATATCCGATGGCGGCGTTCACTCCCACATCGAGCACCTGCTTGGTATCCTTGACCTGTTGCGTCATACCGGTGTGGAGCCGGTGATTCACATGGTTACCGATGGCCGCGACACAGCGCCCAGGGCAGCGCTGGGCTATCTGGACGAAGTTGAAAGCGCCCTTGCCAGTCTGGGCCGTGGCAGGATTGCTACGGTCAGCGGGCGTTACTGCGCGATGGACCGTGCCAGTCACTGGGACCGGACGCTACGGGCATGGGATGCGATGGTGCAGGGTCAGGGGATGACAGCTGCTGAGCCACGGGAGGCCATTGCTGCTGCCTACGCACGTGGAGAGGGGGATGAATTCATACAGCCCACGGTTATCGCCGGCTATGACGGCATCTCCCCGCAGGAGCCGGTGTTGTTCACGAATTTCCGCAGCGATCGCGTGCGCCAGTTGGCAGCAGCCTTTGGTGCAGACGATTTTGATGGTTTCGATCGCGGTGGCATCTGTGTGAAAAAACCGGTCTGCATGACCGAGTATGATGCCAATTTTTCCTTCCCTGTACTGTTTCCGAGGAAAGCGCCCGGCCAGGTACTGGCCGAAGTGCTCAGTGACTCCAATCTGGCGCAATTGCACTGCAGCGAGACCGAAAAATTCGCCCACGTGACCTACTTCTTCAACGGTGGGCGGGAGCCGCCGTTTCCACAGGAAGATCGCATCATCGTGGATTCACCTGCTGTTGCGACCTACGATGTCCAGCCGGAGATGAGTGCCCCCGCGATTGCAGACCACTTGATCAGCGCCATAAGCGGTGGCGGGTATGACTTCATCGTCACCAATTTTGCCAATGCCGACATGGTGGGTCATACGGCACGGCGCGAAGCTATCGTACGCGCCGTTGAGACGCTGGACCTGGAGAGTCATCGTGTGTTCCGGGTGGCATTGGAAAACGACTGGCGTATCCTGCTCACTGCGGACCATGGTAACTGTGATGAAATGGTCAACCCCAACACCGGTGAGCCACATACCCAGCACACCGAATACCCGGTCCCCTTCCTGCTCATGGGAGAAGGCCCGGTGCGGCTCAGCACCGGCCGTGGCCTTGCGGACATTGCACCCACCATACTGGAATTGCTCGGTGTGCCTCAGCCACCGGAGATGACCGGACGCAGCCTGATACTGAAACGGCGACTGCGATGATACGGAGACAACAATGAGTGATAACCAGGAACAAGCAGTTGCCGTGCTCGCACTGAATCCGGCGGTGGATATCAGCTATGAAATCCCGCAGTTGCTGGAATATCAGAAGGTGTGTGCCTCCAGGACCTCGTACTATCCAGGGGGAAACGGCATCAATGTCGCGCGCGCACTGACCGAACTGGGGGTGCCCGTGCATTGCTGTAGCACCGTCGGTGGAGAAAGCGGCGACCTGCTGCTGCGCCTGCTGGGCGATACCCTGGGCGATAATCACAACTGGTTTCGCTTGCAGGGTGAAACGCGGCTTAACACAAATATCATGCAGCAGAACCCGCCCGGCCAGTTCGAAATTACCAGTCTTGGGCCCGAGATCCCGGCTGATGTGCTTGCCGGGATAACCGGCTGCTTCTTGAAGGTGGTGGATAACGGGTTTGCAGTGTTGACCGGCCTGATACCACCGGGTATGCCCGATTCCACCTACCGCGAACTGGCCGAAAAGGTCAGCGCACAGGGAGGAAAGGTGGTGCTGGACGCGTCCGCTACCGTGCTTGAACAGGCGCTGGAGGCCAAGCCTTACCTGGTCCGGTTGAACCGTTATGCTCTCGAAATGAACTGCAAGCGGCGACTGGACAGCATCCCGCTTGCGGCGGAGGCAGCCCGGGCACTTCAGCAGGACGGAATAGAATACCTGTGTGTTTCTCTTGGTGGCGAGGGTGCGATCCTGAGCGACAGTGGCAACAGCTACCACTGCAGCGCACCAAAGGTACATAAACAGTCAACCGTTGGCAGCGGTGATTCACTGGTTGCCGGTTTGATTGCCGGACTTCGAGAGGGTGCATCATCTGAAGATATGCTGCGATTGGGTGTTATGTGCGGCAGTAGCACTGCCGCGCATCCCGGAACCGAGCTGTTTACTCGCGGTGAACTGGATGAGGGCCTCATGGATCTCCAGGTAACCTGTCTGGATATTTAGCAACATGGTAAATATTCACAACATCCTACGGACTGATGGGTACGCTGCGCTTTACCCATCCTACAGATAATCCAACTGTATCGATTTAGTGCAGGAGCGCTTTGCAAGCGCGAATCGCGGCTGCAAGCAGCTCCTACAGGTAGTACGCGGCATGGTGAGGCGGGCATGATGTAGCCGGGGATTCGTTGCATGTTATAGTGCCCGCTCCGCGAACAAGAAAAAAGGTCTGCCGTTTCCCGATGTGGCGCTCCATCCTGGCTTTTGGTAAATCGTTGCTGGACAGTCTGCGGGACCTTGCACCCATCATTCTCGTGATTGCATTTTTCCAGCTGGTGGTACTGCAGCAGCCGATCCCGAACCTGGCCGGGTTGCTGGGTGGCACCCTGCTGGTAACACTGGGACTGACCTTTTTCATCTATGGCCTCAATATGGGGCTGTTCCCGATCGGCGAGTCCATGGCGCAGGCCTTCTCGCAGAAAGGCAGTATCTTCTGGCTCCTGCTATTCGCCTTTACCCTGGGCTTCAGCACCACCATCGCTGAACCAGCGCTGATCGCAGTGGCGGAAGAGGCCTCCGAGGTCGCGGCCGAGGGCGGCATGATCGAGGCCAGCGAGCAGGCCATGCACAGCTATGCAACAGGGCTGCGCCTGACCGTGGCATTTTCCGTGGGCCTGGCGATCGTTATCGGTGTGATGCGCATCCTCAAGGGCTGGCCCATTCATTACCTGATCATCGGCGGTTATGCGTGCATCACCATCATGACGGCATTCGCGCCCCGCTCCATTATTGGTATCGCCTATGACTCCGGCGGCGTCACCACCTCAACGATCACCGTGCCCCTGGTCACCGCGCTGGGTGTCGGCCTGGCCTCCAGCATCCAGGGGCGTAATCCCATGATCGACGGCTTCGGCCTGATTGCCTTCGCATCGTTGACGCCGATGATCTTCGTTATGGGTTACGGGATGATCATCTGATGGAGTGGCTTGCCAGCTTGCTGGACACCCTGCTCGCCACCCTGCGGGATGTGTTTCCCATCGCCGCGGTGATATTCGGCTTTCAGCTGCTTATCCTGCGCCGGCCAATCCCCAACCTGCGACGGACCCTGTTCGGCTTCTTCTACGTATTGCTGGGTCTGTCATTGTTTTTACAGGGCCTGGAACAGGCGCTGTTTCCGCTGGGTCGTCTGATGGCCGAGCAGCTGACGCACCCCGAGTTCCTTGCAGATGAAACCACCGGCCTGCTGCAGGCTACACACTGGATGGACTATTACTGGGTATATATTTTCGCGCTTGCCATCGGCTTCAGCACCACGGTAGCGGAACCGTCCCTGATCGCGGTCGCCATCAAGGCTAACCAGGTATCGGGCGGCGCCATCGGTGTCTGGGGGCTGCGTATCGCGGTGGCGATCGGGGTAGCGGTTGGCATCTCGCTGGGAACATGGCGCATCGTGACCGGCTACCCGCTGCATTATTTTATTATTACCGGTTATATCTTTGTCATTTTTCAGACCTTTTACGCACCCCGCATCATCGTGCCGCTGGCATACGACTCGGGTGGTGTAACGACATCGACGGTAACCGTACCACTGGTGGCCGCGCTGGGCCTTGGCCTGGCTGAATCCGTCCCGGGCCGCAGTCCGCTGCTGGACGGCTTCGGACTGATTGCCTTTGCCAGTCTGTGTCCGATCATTTCGGTCATGGCCTACGCGCAGATCTCGGAATACCGGTCAAAGCGCAGCGCTCGGAAAAAAGCGTAACATTCCGCAAATAGAGGAATATTCATATGCACTTTAAACTTATAATTGCACTGGTTAAGGACAACAAGACCAATCAGGTAATGGCCGCCGCACGCAAGGCAGGCGCAACCGGTGCCACCGTGATCAACAACGCCCGCGGCGAAGGCCTGGAAACGAGCCGAACCTTCCTCGGCCTGACACTGGAGACACAGCGGGACATGGTAATGCTGCTGGTCGAGGAACACCTGAGCCGGAAGATCCTGGAAACCATTTGCAGGGTCGGTGAATTCGACACCTCGCCCGGTACCGGTATCGCCTTTCAAATCGATGTGGAAGACGCCGTCGGGGTCCTGCATCAGGTAGAGGAATTGACAGACAAGGTAGAGGAGAAACTCTGATGGAAAAAAAGACTATCCGTGTAAAAGACATTATGCGGACACATTTCGGTCGCATCGACCGACGGGAAACAGTCAGAACAGCCCTGTCCATGATGCAGGATTCCAATGCCCGCGCGCTGATCGTGAACAAACGCGACGAGGAAGACGAACTGGGTATCGTCGTACTGGCGGACATCGCCAAACTGGTACTCGCCAGGGACAAGTCGCCGGACCGGGTGAATGTCTATGAAATCATGTCCAAACCGGTCATACAGGTTTCGCCACACATGGATATACGCTATTGCGCCCGCTTGTTTGACCGCTTCGGGCTGGAGCGGGCACCGGTTGTGGAAAACAGCGAGATACTGGGCATAGTAAGTTACCACGTGCTGGTACTGCGCGGCCTGACGCAGTTTCTGTAGACGCCTCGTCGCCTGCAGGAATGGTCACTACGGGCTTCCTGCCCTCTAG
>DMKK01000072.1 GCA_003454335.1 Gammaproteobacteria bacterium
TGCTGAGGAACGAAGCGCATCTGTCGCGCGATCGATGCGCTTCGCAAGCTCAGCACATTCTACGGCTATTCTTGTGGAGCCGGGAGATTCAAAAGACCAGCACCAGCAGCCACACCACGACTACATTTAGCAATGCAATCATCACCGTGGCCGAGCTGATGTCCTTGGCCCGACCGGACAGTTCGTGCAATTCCGGCCCGATCCTGTCGACCACTGACTCGACCGCTGAATTAACCAACTCACACAACAGCACCAGCACCCAGACAGTAATCAGCAATGCCCGTTCCAGCCCGGTCTGTCCCAGCCACAGGGCCAGCGGCACCAGTATCACGGTGAGGGCAACTTCCTGCCTGAAGGCTGTTTCATGGCGATAGGTAGCAGCCAGCCCCTGCAGGGAATAGCCAGCGGCCTTGATCAGCCTGCGAATACCGGTGTTCCCGGAATCAGTAGCCATAGTGGAACGGGTTGGAGAGCAGCGGGTTAATCGGCCGGCCCACTCCAGGCAAGATCCAGTTGCTTGGCGGCGCGGACTTCATCAAGCCGCCGTACCGGCTGTGTGTGCGGTGCTTCCTTCAACAGCTCCGGGCTGTTCTCGGCTTCCTCCTGAATCCTGACCATCGCCGCCACAAACGCATCCAGTTCTTCCCTGGTCTCGGTCTCGGTCGGTTCGATCAACAGGCATTCGGGCACCAGCATTGGAAAATAGGTGGTCGGCGCATGAAAGTTGTAGTCCAGCAACCGCTTGGCAAAATCCATGGCGGTAATGCCCAGCTCCTTCTGCTGACGCTTCAGGGTAATAATGAACTCGTGGGTGGCCCGACGCCCGGGAAAGGCAACATCGAAACCGGCCTCCTTCAACCTGGCCATCAGGTAGTTGGCATTCAGCGTGGCGTAATCGGCCACACGGTGCATGCCTTCACTCCCCAACATGCGTGCATAGATATAGGCTCGCATCAGCACACCGGCATTCCCCATAAAGGCAGACAGGCGGCCAATACTTTGCGGGCGTACCGCTTCGGTAATCCAGTAATATTCGTCACCGTCATAGCCGACAACGGGCACCGGCATAAACGGCTCAAGGCGCTTGCTCACACCGACCGGACCGGCACCGGGTCCGCCACCACCGTGCGGCGTTGAAAAGGTCTTGTGCAGGTTCATGTGGATCACATCAAACCCCATGTCACCGGGCCGCACCTTGCCAAGAATTGCATTCAGGTTCGCGCCGTCGTAATACAACAGGCCTCCCGCCTCGTGGATCAGGGCGGCGATCTCTTCAATACGCCGTTCAAACACGCCCAGCGTAGAAGGGTTTGTCAGCATTATCCCCGCCGTCTGCGGACCGATTGCCAGCTTCAGAGCTGCAACATCAACATCGCCCTGGGCATCGGTGGGTATTTCATGCACCTTGTAGCCACACATCACCGCAGTTGCCGGGTTGGTGCCATGGGCTGCGTCCGGCACCAGGATCTCCGTACGCCCGGTATCACCGTTTGCATCATGGTAGGCACGAATCATTGCCACCCCGGCAAACTCTCCCTGCGCACCGGCCATCGGTGTCAGGGTCACGGCCTGCATGCCGGTCACTTCTTTCAGTATTTCCTGCAAATCATACATACAGGCAAGAAAGCCCTGCCCCATGGATGCCGGCGCCAGCGGATGGCGCGCCAGAAAACCCGGCAACATCGCCAGCGTATTGCAGGCCCGCGGATTGTATTTCATGGTGCAGGAACCCAGCGGGTAGAACTGGGTGTCGATAGAAAAGTTTTTCTGCGACAGCCGGGTGTAATGCCTGACCACCTGCATCTCGGAGGTCGATGGCAGACCGGGCTCATCCGTACGCAACATACTGTCCGGAATATCCGACGTATCGGCCGATTGCATGGGCGCCTGCGCAAGTGCCCGGCGTCCGGTGTGAGATTGTTCAAATATAAGCATCAGTTTATCCAGGCTATCAATAAATTGTAGAGTCGGATTTATTCGGCCCTACACATTAATTTTATAGTGCAGCCAGCGCTGCATCGTAATCGGGTTCGTTGCCTATCTCGGGAACCAGCTGGGTGTACAGGACCTTGCCATCCGCGCCAATCACCACAATGGCACGTGCGGTAATACCGGCCAGCGGCCCGTCTGTCATCAGCACGCCATAGTCCTTGGCAAAGGCACGCGTGCGCATCATGGACAGGGTCACAACATTATCGATGTCTTCTGCGCTGCAAAAACGTCCCTGTGCGAACGGCAAATCAGCAGATACCACCAGCACCACAAAATCATCATGGCCGGCGGCCTTCTCGTTGAATTTCTTCGTGGAGATTGCACAGGTAGGAGTGTCGAGACTGGGCACGATATTCAGTATGATCTGCTTGTCGCGGTAATCAGCCAGACGGACATCATCCAGTTTCCCGTTAACCAGGTGAAAGTCCGGTGCATCACTGCCAACTGCCGGCAGTTCGCCGCTGGTATTAAAGGTATTGCCATGCAATGTCACTGTTGCCATTATTTTCCCCTGTTTAGTGTTGTTGAAACGATGCCCCTCAGGCCATCTTTGGCTTGACCGGGCAACCCGCCGCAGTCTGTGTCTGTATAACCCTGCCCAGATGACCGGCGTACCGTTCGATGTCCGCATCCGAGCGTGTCTCCGTGGCACACACCAGCAAGCAGTCACCCAGCTCCGGATAGTCTTGCGCCAGCGCATAACCCGGCAGGATATTATGTGCGTGCAATGGACGCACCACGCTATCCAGTGGCAGAGAGAAGCGCAACGCCGCCTCATGAAAATACGGCCGGTTAAAGACCGGCTCGACACATTCGCTCACCGTCAGGGCCGCAACCAGCTTGCGGGTATTGGCATGACAGGCCTGCGCGACGCGCTTGAGGCCTTCGGCACCGAGCAGCGACATATGAATCGTTGCCGCCGTCACCAGCAGGCCCTGGTTGGTACAGATATTCGAGGTCGCCTTGGAACGGCGGATATGCTGCTCGCGCGCCTGTAATGTCAGGGTATAACCGACCCGCTCATCACGATCGATGGTCCGGCCGACGATGCGTCCCGGCATTTGCCGGACATATTCCTTTTTACAGCACATGTAACCAAAGTAGGGACCGCCACCCATCATGGGCACACCCAGCGGCTGACCCTCACCACAGGCAATATCAGCACCTTTCGTACCCCAGGCACCTGGCGGTTTCAGCAGTGCCATGGACACCGGGTTGGCCACACCAATCACCAGTGCCCCCTGCGCATGCGCCCAGTCCGTCAGCATGTCGACTTCTTCGAGGATACCGAAAAAGTTTGGATGCTGAATAACCAGCGCCGCAATATCCTCGCCTTCATACTGCTTGAGGGCAGCAGCCAGCGTGTTGCCACCTTCCGGACAGTACGGTACCTCCACCAGTTCGATCTGCTGGTTGTTGACAATGGTGTGCGTCGTCTGACGATAGCGAGGGTCAACCGTGGTCGGCACCAGGATACGACGCGACTTTGATTTGCGATTCGCACGCACCGCCATCAATACGGCTTCTGCCAGTCCGGATGCACCGTCATATAAAGAGGCATTGGATACATCCAGCCCCGTCAACTCCGTCATCATGGTCTGGTATTCATAGATCAGTTGCAGCGTGCCCTGACTGGCCTCTGCCTGGTACGGGGTATAGGCGCTGTAAAATTCACCGCGGGTGGTGATCTCCCAAACCGCTGCCGGAATGTGGTGGTCATAGGAACCCGCACCCATGAAACACAGCGGGCGACCATCGTCCTCTGCACGTTGCATCATCAGGCGTGCAATATCCTGCTCGATCAGCCCCTCCGGTACACCGGACAGTTTGCCCATACGCAGGCTTGCAGGGATCTCGTCGAACAGTTCTTCAACATTCTGGCTGCCGATAGCAGCCAGCATTTCGCGGACATCCGTTTCTGAATGGGGAATAAATGGCATGGCAATGAATTATTCTGGTAAAAGGGTTATGCTGCTTTAATACGGACTAGTGATCTTCCGAGGCAAGAAATGCCTCATAGGCATCCGCGTCCATCAACGCTTCCAGCTCTCCGACAGCGGCTGGCTCCAGACGAAAGATCCAGCCTTCACCGTAGGCATCATTATTGACGGTCTCCGGGCTGTCAGCCAGGCCTTCATTGACCTCGACAACTTCACCACCCAGCGGCGCATAGACATCGGATGCCGCCTTGACAGATTCCACCACGGCACAGGCCTCTTCAGCCGTTAACGTTTGGCCCACTTCAGGCACTTCAATAAAGACCATGTCACCCAGTTGGTCCTGGGCGGTATCCGAGATGCCCACCGTTACCGAACCGTCATCATTAATCCTTGCCCACTCGTGGGATTTTGCATATTTCAGCTCAACCGGTATGTTGCTCATGATTTCCTCACTTGATCAGTCGTTGTAATTGCGTTATTCAAAGTTCTATCTGCGCTGCACCGTTGCGCACAAACGGCGGCTTGACCACGCGTGCCGTTAACAGCTTGCCGCGAATATCAACCTGGCAGGTGTCACCCGTCGCCTTCGGCACGCGCGCAAAGGCGATAGCACGCTGCAGCGTGGGTGAGAAACTGCCGCTGGTAATCTCGCCTTCACCCGCACCCGCTGCAATCACCTTCTGATGATTGCGCAACACACCCTTGCCTTCCAGCAGCAGTCCGACCAGTTTCTGCGTCGTCCCTGCCTGGCGTTGCTGCTCCAGTGCCGCACGCCCGATAAAATCACGTTCGGACGGTTCCCATGCTACCGTCCAGCCCAGCGCTGCCTCCAGGGGACTGGTCGATTCATCCATATCGGATCCGTACAGGTTCATACCCGCCTCCAGACGCAGGGTGTCGCGTGCGCCCAGCCCGGTTGGTTTGACCCCGGCACTGCGCAATTTTTGCCAGAAAGTCTCAGCCTCGGTAGCCGGCAAGACAATTTCAAAACCGTCTTCCCCGGTATAGCCGGTACGCGCAATAAACCAGTCACCGTCAAATGCACCAAAGAACGGCTTTAACTCACTGGCCGCTGCGCGGGCAGAATCACTCAGCAGCGGCAGTGTTTTGTCGCGCGCATGAGGACCCTGCACGGCAATCATGGCCAGCTCAGGGCGTTCTGTCACCGCCACATCAAAGGCTGTGGCCTGCTTTTCCAGCCAGGCAATATCCTTGTCATGGGTCCCGGCATTCACCACCATGCGAAAGAAATCCTCCTGCAGGAAATAGACAATCAGGTCGTCAATAACACCCCCGGACTCATTCAGCATGCAGCTGTATAACGCCTTGCCACTGTCTTTCAAGCGGTCCACATTATTCGCCAGCAGGTAGCGCAGAAATTCACGGGTGCGGTCACCGGTCAGGTCGACTACCGTCATGTGCGACACATCAAACATGCCCGCGTCCGTGCGCACCTGCCGGTGTTCTTCCATCTGTGAACCGTAGTTAATCGGCATATCCCAGCCGGCAAAATCGACCAGTTTGCCGCCATCAGCAACATGCTCTTCATACAGGGGAGTTTTGTTGGCCATAATCTTATTATCTCGTAGTTTTCTCGATACGGGTTGATGGGTGCGTCACTTTGATGGGTGCGTCGCTGCGCTCCTTCACCCATCCTACAAAAAACCGTAGATTCTGTAGGATGGGTGAAGGAGCGCAGCGACGCACCCATCAGACGGATTAACCAGTTATCCCCTGCCCGCAGCAGTATAATGTTGAGGCGCGAATATACTCCGGCAGGCAGCCGAGTTCCATATTACCGTCTGATTATGCGCCCACAGGGCAAGCCCCATGCATCCGGGCATGCCACAGCAAGGCGACGACAACCTTTATAAGGCCAATCAGATCAAGCAGATGGAGAAATATCCCCGGAAGCCATTGCCAGTGCGGGCAAATCCCCCTCCAGCCCCATGGCGTGACGCATAAACAACTGCCGCAGCACAGCGGAGTTATTGACCAGCGACAGGCCAAGATTGCGCACCTGACTCAGCGGTGACTGCGCATTGCTGAAGGTCCGGTTAAGCACATCCATGGCCGACATCATGAGCAGGTTATCGCCCCGGCGCCAGCGCTCGTAACGCCGCAGCACCCGCAATGCCCCCGGATCCCTGCCGCCCTGCACTGCCGCAACAATCACTTCAGTCAAGGTGGCGGCATCCAGCAAACCAAGATTTACACCCTGCCCGGCCAACGGATGAATCGCATGCGCGGCATCACCGATCAACGCAGCACGGTTTATCACATAATGCTCGGCATGCATGCGGCGCAGCGGCCAACTCTCGCGCTCACCCGAGTCCACGATACCGCCCAGCCGGTAGTCAAACGCCGCGGCAAGCTCTTCGTGGAAGACATCCCTGTCGAGCTCCATTATTCTCTCCGCCGCTGCCGTCGGCAGTGTCCAGACAATCGAACTCCAGCCCTCCTGCATGGGCAGAAATGCCAGCGGCCCACCCGGCAGGAAACGCTGCCAGGCCGTCTCACAATGCGGCTCTGCAGTCTTTACCAGACCAACCACGCTGCTTTGGTGGTAATCATGGCTACGCGTCTGGATACCCAGTGCCTCACGCACCGGTGAACGCACACCATCTGCCGCGATCAGCAGTGACGCCGTCAGACATTGTCCATCCTCCAGTGTCACCGTCACGTTCTCATCCTGATTTTCGACAGTCCGGAAACGTGCCGGACAAAACCGGGAAATGTTTTCGTCTGACTCCAGTTGCCCTGACAGGCCTGTTTCGATATGGCGCGGCTCAATGATGTGGCCGAGGTACGGTTCTCCCAGTTCCGCACAATCAAAATGCATGACACCCTCGCCCCGGGCATCCCAAACCTCCATATCACTGAAGGCAAATACACCCTGTGCAGCGATCGCTTCCCACACACCCAGCGAACGGAAGATGCGTTCGGACGCACGCGTGATGGCAAACACCCGTGGATCAGGCTGCTGTTGCTCGACCGGTACCGGCTGCCGCGCCTCAACGACGGCAACGCGCAGCCCTGCCTTGCCAAGGGCACAGGCAGCCGTCGCACCGACGATACCTCCACCAACAATAATGATGTCAAACCGGTTCATAATTTCCTTTACAACGGCAACCCGCGCGCCAGTTTTGGTGTGCGTCCCGAGCGGCCCATGGTCATGCGGGTTAACCAGCGCTTTGCAGGTGGCAGCAGGTCCAGCGCCAGCATGCCAGCACTGCGCGCCACCCCCAGTGCGGGCATCGGCAGGGCAAATAATCGTGCCAGACCGTCAGTAAACACCATGACATTCTGATGATCGCGGTGACGCCACTTGCCATAGCGGTTCAGCACAGCCAGTGAACCGGGGTCCTCACCTGCCTGCACGGCATCCACCAGCACCTCTGCCAGCACGGCAACATCGCGTGCACCCAGGTTAAAGCCCTGCCCGGCCACCGGGTGCAGGGTGTGCACGGCATTGCCTACCAGTGCCAGCCGTTCACGTACCGATTCCTTTGCCTGCACCAGACGCAACGGCCATGCCTGCCGCCGACCCACTTTCTCCAGACGCCCCAGCCGGTAACCGAAACGTTCCTGCAGCCGCACCAGAAAATCCGCATCATCCAGCGCCATGATCGACTCGGCCTGCTCCGATGCAGCGGTCCACACCACGGCACAACGCTGCCCGGTCATGGGTAACAGGGCCATGGGTCCGGTATCCGTAAAGCGTTCGTAGGCAATATTATTGTGCGGCAATTGCGGCGTGATATTGGTGATAATGGCCGTCTGGCCGTAATCGCGCTCGACATGCCCGATACCAAACTGTTCACGCATGAGCGAATCTGCACCATCGGCGGCAACAATCAGGCGGGTACCCAGACTCACGGGAACGCCATCACAGCTAAGATCCAGCTGCACAGCGTCATCCGTCCGGTGTACCGCTGTCACCGTTGCCGGACACCAGCTGTCCACGGCTTCAGTACGCGCGACTGCCGCGCCCACTACCTGGCCGATCACCCGTGCCGGCACGACATAGCCAATCGCAGGTAGCCCTTCCTCTGCGCGGTCCATACGTGCCATCCCGAAATGTCCGCGATCCGAAATATGTATCCGGTGAATGGGAGTGGCCTCAGGCGCAAGCTGGTCCCACAACTGCAGGCCAGTGAATATTTTTTTTGTCCCGTACGCCAGTGCAATGGCGCGGTCATCATAACCGGCCTCACTGCGCACCGCTGACTGCACCGCTTCGATCATGGCAATACGCAGCCCACGGCCGGACAGGGCACCGGCCAGGCTGGCACCGACCATGCCGCCGCCAACGATAACGATGTCATACTGCTCCATGACTAGGAACCCGCCGCCATCAGCGATTCGATTTCTGCAACGGTGCGGGGCACGGCCTTGCTCAGCACTTCCGGTTCATCCTTTGTTACCAACACGTCATCCTCGATGCGGATGCCGATATCCCACCATTTCCTTGCCACACCACGACTACCCGCCGGGATATACACCCCCGGCTCAACCGTCAGCACCATACCCGGTTCCAGCTCTCGCCAGGCGCCACCAACCTTATAGTCGCCAACATCATGCACATCCATACCCAGCCAGTGACCGGTACGGTGCATATAAAAACGCCGGTAGGCTTCCTCTTTGATTAACCTGGCCGGGCTGCCCTTGAGGATACCCAGCTTGACCAGGCCACGTGTCATCACCCTGACGGCAGCGGCGTGTGGCGCATTCCAGTTGTTACCTGCACGCACCTTCTTGATGGCCGCCACCTGCGCAGCCAGTACCACCTCGTACAGCGCCTTTTGTGGCTCACTGAAACGCCCGTTCACCGGAAAGGTACGGGTCACATCGGAAGCATAGCAGTCATACTCGGAACCGGCATCAATCAGCAACAGATCGCCATCATTGAGCACGGCATTGTTATCAACATAGTGCAGAACACAACCATTGGCACCACCACCTACAATACTTGAATAGGCCGGCACCATGCCCGCGGACCGAAACTCATGCAGGAACTCTGCCTCGATTTCATATTCATGCATCCCCGGCTGACAGACTTGCATGGCGCGCCGATGCGCCTGGCAGGCAACTTTTGCAGCCGTTCGCATCACCCGGATCTCGGACCGGCTCTTGTAGAGGCGCATGTCATGCAGCAGGTGCTCCAGCGACACGAATTTGTCCGGGGTACGCATCCCGGTACGCGCACCTTCCCGGAGTCGGTTAACCCACCCCATCACCTGCTGGTCAAATTCCGGCCGGGACCCCATGGTATAGAAGACCCGCTCACAACTTTCCATCAGGCCGGGAAGAATCTCGTCGACATCACCAATCGGGAAGGCATCATCGGCGTTGAACTCCTCGACGGCACCGGCCGTGCCGATACGACGCCCGGTCCAGGTTTCCATTTCAGGGTCACGTTCACGACAGAACAACAGGTATTCCCCGTGCGGACGCCTGGGAATCAGTACCGCAATCGCTTCCGGTTCGTGCAGTCCGGTCAGATAATAGAAATCACTGTCTGGCCGAAACGGGAATTCCACATCACGATTGCGTAGCTGTTCAGTCGCAGTTGGAATAATGGCAATCGAGCCCTTGCCCATCATGCGCATCAGCTGTTTTCTGCGGCGGCTGAATTCCTTTTGAGTGATCATAACCAGTTTTCATCCATTAAAAGAATAACTCTCGCAAAGGCCAAAGGCGCCAGGAAAGAAATATTATTATACTTTTTACAATGGCTTGTTACTTTGCGTATTTGCGAGAAAAATCACAGCATTTATGGGCGGACACTAAATTATTGCAGGCGTGCTGCCGGCACCGGCTGCAACTCTTCGTAGAGCAGCAACACACCCATGCGGACATACTCCACAATCTCCATATAGGCGGTCTCATCAGCCTCATCCATCATGTCATAGTCAAAACGCGCATGGGATATCTCATAAACATCCTTCATCACTTCACTGACACTGTCAGGCATTGCAACATCTTCACGAAACCCTCCAAGCGCCAGCCCGTAAAGAAGTCCTGCACACCATTGACTCAATGCCTCTGTGCGGTGCGGCAACGGCACATCATCAGGGGGCAACAACAACCCGAATCCAAACGCATCATCATTAAACTGCAGCAAGAGTTCTGACTGCACGGTTAACAGCATGTCGCTACTGTCACTGGCTGCGGCACTCAGGGTATTCCCTTCACCCAGCAAATACTCCAGCCAGAGACCCGGCGATGTTTTTCCAGCGGCACAGATTGTGCCGCTCAACATACCATGTGCTTCACTGGCACTGCCGTCCGCACCTGCTGACTGCAGCATCTGTACCAACTCCTCATAGGATGTAATGTTCGGCAAAACAATTCCTCTCGGTCAATGCCTGTAAAGACTGGATTACCAGCATCTTGTAACGGCTCTGAAACCGATTATCGCACACTCAACAGCCGACTTCGTGACAGAAAGTACCGCACACAACAGTACGCCGGCATTGACCGTGTCACGTAACCGCACTATATTGGCGCTATGATTGAAGAAAACACACCCGTAATGACCGAACCGGAGCTTGTCCGCCTGGAAGAACAGGTGAACAACCTGCTGGAACTGCTTGGCCGCCTCACCAAGGAAAATCGATCCTTGCGCGCGCAACAGGAGTCACTGGCAACCGAACGCGCCGGCCTGCTGGAGAAGCATGACCAGGTCCGTAACCGTGTCGATGCGATCGTGACGCGCCTCAAGTCACTGGAGACAGGCATATGATCAAGGACGCCAATGCCGTCAAGATCATGATCCTCGACAAGGAGTACATGGTTTCCTGCCCGGATGACGAAAAAGAAGCACTCGACGCGTCAGTAAGACACCTTACCGAGAAAATGTCAGAAATCCGCAGTACCGGCAAGGTCGTTGGCATCGACCGGATTGCAGTGATGGCGGGATTGAATCTGGCACATGAAGCGATCCAGTCAGGGTCGGCAATCGACAGTGGTGAAAATTCGACCGGGCCCCGTCTCAGGGAACTGAATACCCGGATTGAAGAGGCGCTTGCCAGTTACCGGCAAGCAGAAATGAACTGAAGTTGAAAGACTGATTAAATTTGGGCATCCTCTGCTGTATGCGATAGCAGCTAAGATCTCCTTGAGCCTAATCTCCAACCCAGGGGACTTTATATGGTACCGGTGTGCATGTCCGTCATGTACGGAAAGCCTGAAGGGACCATTGCTGTCCCCCTCTTGAACCTTTGGTTCAGGGGCAACAGTTGCAACGGTACAAGTGGAGGATGCCCTCCCGAATTTACACCCGCCACCCGCTGATCCCTGATTGATGAGCAGCCGCACACTGCGCCAGACTATTCGTCAGCAGCGACGCGCACTCACACGCAGAGAAGCGGCAACATGCGCCGAACAATTGGCGCGACAGACTTGCAAACATCCGCTCGTATTACGCAGCCACCGCGTCGCAGCCTACCTTGCATCTGATGGTGAAATAGACCCCGCACCACTACTGCAAACCCTCTGGTCTGCAAACAAACAGGTTTACTTGCCGGTGCTGGCACCTTTCTCTCCGGAACAACTCTGGTTTGCCCGTTTCGATCCTGGTGACATCCTTGCCTTTAATCGTTTCGGGATTCCAGAACCGGTACGCCGACGCCTGATAAAACCGTCTGCACTTGACCTGGTGTTAACGCCGCTGGTTGCCTTCGATACCGCAGGACATCGCATCGGCATGGGTGGTGGTTTTTATGATCGTACTTTTGCATTTCTTCAGCGGCGGCAGCACTGGCACAAACCAAACCTGGTCGGGCTTGCCTATGAATTCCAGAAACAGGCAACCATCAAACCAAACAATTGGGATATACCTCTGAATGCAATCGCGACTGAAGCACATGTCTATGAAAACTCGCGATCACGAACAAGTTACCCGGCCTGAGATAACACAATCAGAACGGTATCCAGCAACGGCTTTTTGTGTCTTTTTAGCAACACGAACAAACTGTTCAGCCATTAATGCAGCCACTCTTTAAACACAAAATTCTGGAACGTTTTGCATTTCTTCCAGACCGATAACACGTTGACCGGGAGAACTGCACAGCAATTATTCCGCAAGCAAACCGAAGCAAAGGAAAAATTATTTTTCTATTGTTCCCCTGGCTGACACACATACAAACCAAAAAACTTTTTATTGATGTACGCTACCGGCAATTTAAATAGTTGCATAAGCACTCTTCGTATTGCGCAGTAATGCAACGCGTCCTTACCCTGACTAACAGAGACAACAATTGTAACAACGACACCTGATTGACGGCATGCCTTCTGTTTGCACAATCAGCGCAGAAACAAACTGCGCGCATGCACATAACCGGGTAATTGTGTTTAACAATACACCTGCCAGCAGTAAATCTTTCCTTTCAACCCCCGCAAAAACTGTCGGTATATTTTTCACTACAAACAAACGCACCACCCAAATACAATTCATAAGCTTTTGTTTAACATAAATATATAGTTGGCTTTGTATATCAAGCAACACCGTAAAAACCATCATCTTCGCTGCAGCTTTGTTAACTATTCCGATAGCAGTGACACTACACGTCACAATGTGACGCTTGCGATTTGATGTGCTACTTCATAACAAAATCACTGCATTGCTTTCCGATTTGCAGACCGTCACACGAGTATTTTTTTACTCCGTGCGCACAACACACCGAGCGGATAAAAAAAACAAAAAACAAAAAAACAAAAACGAAACATGCAATGTTTTTAGTTTGCGCGAAATCACGCCTGGTAAAGAATATTTACGTTTCACGTTTAACTTAAATATAAATGTTTTTATGCCGCTAACACATCCGAACAACAGGTACAATTTTCCATTAAATAAAACTGGTAATTTGTTATCACTTGTTTATACTCACTTTGGGCTAACACAGTAAGGAGTTTTGGTATGGCTGCAAAAAAGAAAGCCACTAGGAAAGCACCCGCGAAAAAGCGGGCCGTTAAAAAGAAGGTTGTTAAACGCAAAGTAGCTGCCAAGAAGAAGGTAG
>DMKK01000201.1:0-3515 GCA_003454335.1 Gammaproteobacteria bacterium
TTTCCGTGGATTCCGTGGCCATTTTATTTTTTGATGGGTACTAAAATCAGATGTCACGCAGTAATGCGTTGATGCCTACCTTGGAGAGGGTCTTTGCATCGACACGTTTAACGATGACGGCACAATACAGGCTGTAGGTGCCGTCTTTTGACGGCAGGTTGCCGGAGACCACGACCGAGCCGGCGGGTATCCGCCCATAGCTGGTTTCGCCGGTCGCACGGTCATAGATGCGGGTGCTCTGGCCAATGTAGACACCCATGGAAATGACAGAACCTTCCTCAACGATGACGCCTTCCACGACTTCCGAGCGGGCGCCAATAAAACAGTTGTCTTCAATAATGGTCGGGCTGGCCTGCACCGGTTCGAGTACGCCGCCGATGCCCACGCCGCCGGAGAGGTGTACGTTTTTGCCAATCTGCGCGCAGGAACCCACCGTGGCCCAGGTGTCGACCATGGTGCCGCTGTCGACGTAGGCACCGATGTTCACATAGGACGGCATCAGGACCACACCGGATGCAATATAGGCCCCCTTGCGTGCCGTGGCGGGTGGTACGACGCGCACGCCACCTTCGCGGAACTCGCGTGAGTTGGTGTCGGCATACTTGGAACTGACCTTGTCGTAGTAGTTGGTGAAGCCACCCTTCATAAAGACGTTATCCTCGATACGGAAGGAAAGCAGCACCGCCTTTTTCAGCCAGTCATTGACGACCCAGCCACCATCCTGTTTCTCGGCAACCCGGGCAACACCGCGGTCAAGCATGTCAATGGCCTCCAGTGTCGCTTCCTTGACGTGGGTTTCGACGTTGCGCGGGGTGATGTCGGCGCGGCGTTCAAAGGCTTCTTCAATCGTGGACTGCATGTCGCTCATGTGGGTTTTTCTCCGGTGAAATATATTTATTGCAAGCGCCTGATAATAACTGTCTACAGGCTGACAATATACGTTTTAATGCGCTCAGCGGCCTCGATACAGTCTTCCAGGGGGGCCACCAGTGCCATCCGCACATGGTTCCTGCCGGGATTGATGCCCGCCGCTGGGCGCGAGAGGTAACTGCCGGGCAACACGGTGACATGCTGCTGTGCCAGCAGACCGCGGGCGAATTCGGTATCATCGACGGGGGTTTGTGGCCAGAGATAAAAGCCGGCATCCGGCAGCTGCACATCCATGACCGGCGTCAGGATGTCCAGAACAGCCGCAAATTTTTTTGTATATAAGGTACGGTTTTCGGCCACATGGGCTTCATCACGCCAGGCACTGATGCTGGCGGCCTGCGTGGCCGGAGGCATGGCGCAGCCATGATAGGTGCGATAGCGCAGAAAGGGCGCAATCAAATTCGCATCCCCGGCAACAAAACCGGAACGCAGGCCGGGCGCGTTGGAGCGCTTCGAGAGGCTGTGAAATACCATGCAGCGACTGAAATCATCCCGGCCCAGTTCTGCAGCAGCCTGCAACAGGCCTGCAGGCGGGCTGGCGGATTCCGGATAGATTTCCGAGTAGCATTCATCGGAGGCAATGACGAAATCATATTGGTCCGCCAGACTTATTAGTTGCTGCAGTTCCCGGGTACTCATGACTGCGCCGGTGGGATTGCCAGGGGTACAGATGTAAACGAGCTGGCAACGTTGCCAGACGGACTCGGGGACGGTGTTGAAATCCGGCCGGTAACCGTTCTCCCGCGTGGTATTCATGAACCAGGGTTCGGCGCCGGCCAGCAGGGCGGCACCCTCGTAAATCTGGTAGAAGGGGTTCGGCATCAGCACGACCGGGCTGGATGTCGGGTCAACAACACACTGTGCAAAGGCAAACAGGGCCTCGCGGGTGCCATTGACCGGCAGTACCTGTGTCTCAGGATCCGGGTTGTTTGCAGTCAGCCGGAAACGTGCCTGTAGCCAGTCAGCAATCGCGCTGCGCAGTTCCACGCTGCCGCGGGTGAGCGGGTAGCGTGACAGGCCGTGCAAATGGGTGATGAGCTCTTCGGTAATGAAGCCGGGCGTAGGGTGACGGGGTTCCCCGATGGACAGTGATATCGGCTGCAAGTGAGCGGGTGGGGTAGTTCCGTCAAGCAGTTTGGCGAGTCGTTCAAACGGGTAGGGGTGCAGCTGTGACAGATTTGGATTCATTGATTGTGTTTATCGCCAACTATTCAGGGTAAAAGACCGGGCAGCAGTGGAAATGACTTGCCTTCACTGGTAACCGGATGAAAGTATAAGGGAAGCCATGGATACGTCCAAACAGGAAAATCGTCTGCTGCCGATACTCAGCCTGCTGTTTACAGCAAGCCTCTGGGGGGTTATCTGGTATCCGCTGCGCCTGCTTGAAGAGCAGGGGCTGGCGGGACTGTGGAGTGCATTGATCAGTTACGGCGCTGTGCTGTGTCTGTTCCTCTGGGTGCCGGTACGCGAACGGGCGTCATTGCAGCAAAACTTCCTGCCATTCGTATTGATGGGGTTGTCAGCCGGCTGGTGTAATGTTGCTTTTATCATGGCAGTGCTGGACGGTAACGTGGTACGGGTACTGCTGCTGTTTTATCTGTCGCCTTTCTGGGCTGTTTGCCTGGGCTGGTTTTTGCTGGATGAACGGCTTGACAGGCAATCCATGCTGGTGTTCGGCATCGCGGTTGTCGGTGCCCTCATTATGCTCTGGGATGAAGATCTCGGTATGCCGTGGCCGCGGGACAATGCAGACTGGCTGGCCGTTTCCTCGGGTTTTGCGTTTGCACTGAGTAATGTCTTCGTGCGCCGTCTGCAGAGCGTCAGTGTCCTGTTGAAGTCAACCGGCAGCTGGATCGGTGTCGTCATCGTGGCCGGCATCTGGATACTGGTGGAACGAACAGGCTTTCCGGCCGTGAGTGCGGGGGTACTGTTCGCTGCCGTGGCGCTGGGGCTGTGTGGATTCCTGGTGATGACCTTTACCGTTCTCTATGGTGTTACGCGCATGCCGGTGCACCGCTCCGCGGTCATATTGTTGTTTGAGCTGGTGATTGGTGCGGTTTCGGCGCTGTTGTTGACCGACGAGGTGGTGTTGCCAAGAGAGTGGCTGGGTGGTTCCATGATTATAGTGGCTGCCTGGCTGGCGGCTCGCATCCACGCAAGAGATGAATTATGAGGAATATTGTCTCGATCAATCATGTCAGCCTGCTGGTTGCGGACACCGCACGTGCACTTGATTTCTATCAGGGTTTGCTGGGGCTGGAGATTTATGCGTCACGGCCGGAGCTGGATTTCCCGGGTGCATGGCTGACAGTGGGGGCCGGGCAAATTCACCTGCTGGAGCTGCCGGCAACAAACAGACAGGCCGCGTTGCCGGAACATGGTGGACGGGATCAGCATGTTGCCATGAACGTGACTGACCTGGATGCGGTAGTAGCAGCGCTAGCAGCAGCGGGTATCGGATATACGCTCAGTCGGTCGGGTCGCCGGGCGCTGTTTTGCCGGGACCCTGATGGTAATGTTGTTGAACTGGTAGAGGTGCCTGCAGATGCAGGTTAATCCGCCTGATGGGTGCGTCGCTACGCTCC
>DMKK01000201.1:3599-3754 GCA_003454335.1 Gammaproteobacteria bacterium
AGCGACGCACCCATCAGTCCGTAGCATGTGGTGAATAGCACAGCTGGCACTTTGAAAGGTTCCAGGTTGAACTAGCCCTTGCCTGATGATTCTTCCTCATCCAGGTACTTGTGAATTGCCTTTTCCAGGCATTCTGTGATCAGTGTATCCGTCAG
>DMKK01000201.1:3951-6473 GCA_003454335.1 Gammaproteobacteria bacterium
ATTTCCATGACGGTGCGCTGGTCCAGCTGGTCCAGCTTGAACTCAAGGTGTGTCTTGATGGGGAAATGCTGGTGCTGGCGGGGCGCGCGTCGTGAAATTTTCCAGCTGTGGCGGCCCTTGCTGTTGATTTCGTCAAGCAGGGAGGTGTGGATAGCTTCGATGCGCCGACTGCCTGCTGCGACCGGGGAGCCGGATGCTTCCAGTACATGAAAGGTATCCAGAATATGGTTGTCGGCGGTGGTGGTTATGCCGGCATCGACAACATTCAGGCCAAGGTGGTCGAACACTGCGGCAATCCGGCTGAACAGGCCTGTCTCGGCCGGTGCAAAGATGAATATTTCCGTGCCGCCGCGTGCTGTTACCGGCTGGATGTCTACAATGTTGCTGTGGTCTGCCCGGTCCAGCAGCAAGCGGGTGTGATGGGCAAGCTGTTCGGGTGAATGCCGGAGAAAATATTCATCACCAAACCCGTTCCACAGCGCCTGTACAGCCGGTGCCCGTTCCCCCAGCAATTCTGCCGCTGCCTGTTGCACCTGCTGGGTGTGCTCGGCGCGTTCCAGTGGATCCTGCAGGCCGCGTTGCAGTGCACGGCGCGTATTGTAGTAGAGCTGTTTCAGCAGGGCATCTTTCCAGGTGTTCCACATGTCGGGATTGGTGCCTCGTATGTCAGCCACTGTCAGCAGATAGAGATAATCAAGGTGGACGGTATCTCCCATCATGTTTGCAAAGCGGTTGACGACCACCGGGTCACTGATGTCTTCACGTTGTGCAGTGGATGACATCAGCAGGTGTTGCTTAACCAGCCAGGTAACCAGATTTGTATCATAGTCACCGAGGCCATGCTGAGTGCAGAATTCATGGGCATCCTTGCTGCCCAGTGTTGAGTGATCGCCGCCACGCCCCTTGGCGATGTCGTGAAACAGCCCTGCAAGGTATAGCAGTTCAGGCTTGGGGAGCGTGGCGGTGATGTGACTGCATAAGGGGAGTTCAAGTGCAAACTCATGCACGGTGAAGCGCCGCAGGTTACGCACCACGGTGAGAATGTGTGCATCTACCGTGTAACTGTGAAACAGGTCGTATTGCATGAGCCCGACAATGTGTTCGAATGCCGGCAGGTAGGCGGCCAGAATGCCATAGGTGTTCATGCGTCGCAGTTCGTGTGTGATGCCCTGCGGCTGCCTGATTATTTCCATGAACAGGCTGCGCGCCCTGATGTCTTTTCGGAAGTTTTCGTCAATAAGGTGGCGATACTGGCGAATGGCGCGAATGGTACCGGCGCGCACGCCGTGCAACTCCGGGTCCTGTTCCAGCAGCAGGAATATTTCGAGCAATGCAAATGGCTGTCTGCTGAATACCTGGTCGGTGCTTATTTCAATGTAGCCACTGCGACTCTGGAAGCGTTTGTTGATCGTTACCGGTTCAGCCGGCCCTTCGGGATGCAGAATATTTTCGTGAAACAGTTGCAGCAGCATTTCATTGAGGCGACTCAGTTCCATGATGGTGCGGTAGTACTGCTTCATGAAGGCTTCTACACCAAGCCGGTTGTCATCGTCATCAAAACCGAAGGTCTTCGCCAGGGTGCGCTGGTAGTCAAACAGCAAACGGTCTTCGCCCCGGCCGGTGAGCGTGTGCAGGGCAAAGCGTATGTTCCAGAGCAGGTCGCGTCCATCGACCAGGGTTTGGTACTCCCCGGGCGTCAGGAAATCCCGGTCAACCAGTTGTTCCAGTGAGGCCGTGCCGAAGTACCTGTTTGCAACCCAGGCAATCATCTGGATATCACGCAGGCCGCCCGGGCCTTCCTTGATGTTCGGTTCCAGGTTGTAGGCGGTGTCGTGATATTTATTATAGCGGCGACGCTGTTCCTTGCTCTTTACTTCAAAAAAGTCCTGGCTGTTCCAGATTTCCGTGGGAGCCGTACTTTTCTGCATACGCCGGAACAGGTCCCCGGACCCTGCCAGCAAGCGGGCTTCCATGATGTTGGTTACTACTGTGGCGTCAGCAAGTGACTGTTCGATGCAGTCCTGGATGGTGCGCACACTGTGGCCGACCTCCAGGCCTATGTCCCAGAGGAAAGTCAGTAATGCTGTGATTCCCTGGTCAAACTGGTTGTTTTCATTGTCGGGCAGCAGTATCAGCAGGTCCACGTCCGAACCCGGCATCAATTCGCTGCGTCCATAACCGCCAACGGCGACCAGCGCCAGCTGCTCCGTTGCCTGCCCCATGAAGCGGGACCATGCGCGTTGTAACAACTGGTCGACCTGCCAGGAGCGGCCGCGGATGAGGACCGGTGCCCCGGCACCGTTCTCGAATTCTTTCCTTAATACCTCCCGGCCGTGTTGCAGGCAATCCTTGAAAGGGATAAGGGGGTTCCCGGTGGCAGCAAGCGCTGCATCCAGTGTGTGCAGCTGGAACCAGGACTCAAACGTTGCCGTGGTCGCTGCATCTGAGCGGGTATCTGTCATGCTGATACAGTCGACAAGCTGATAATGATAGATTTTATGGCCACGGAATCCACGGAAAAA
>DMKK01000227.1:0-3686 GCA_003454335.1 Gammaproteobacteria bacterium
GGCCTGCTGAAAGAGGTGGCGGAAACGGCTGCCGGGGATGTGGAGGTGCCGGTGGGTGCCGTGTTTACGCCGGAGACCGAGGACAGTAACTACGTCTGGGTCATCGATGAGCAAACCGGGGTGGTCAGGCAGCAGGAAGTGATCACCGGTGAACTGGTGCGCGCAGGCATCCAGGTGCTGGATGGCCTCAAGCCGGGTGAATGGGTCGCGATTGCCGGTGTCCATACGCTGCGGGAAGGTCAGCAAGTCTCTATTAAGGCAGCAGCCGGAGAGTAGGACATGAATCTGGCAGAGCTTGCGATCAGTAAACGCGCGATCACCTATTTTGCGACCACGCTGCTAATTGTGGGTGGTGTTTTCAGCTACTTCCAGCTGGGACAGCTGGAGGACCCTGAATTTACCATCAAGACGGCGGCCATTATTACCAATTATCCTGGTGCCAGTGCCGCGCAGGTCGAACTGGAAATTACCGACCGTATTGAAACCAAGCTGCAGGAGATGTCGGAGCTGAAGCAGGTCTATTCCAGTTCGCGTCCCGGCCAGTCCATTATCAAGGTCGATATCAAGAATGAATACTGGTCAGACCGTCTGCCGCAGGTCTGGGATGTCATGCGCAAGAAGATCCGGGATATGGAAGACAGCCTGCCGCCCGGTTCCGGTAAACCGCAGATCAATGATGACTTTGGCTATGTATTCGGCTTTATGCTGGCGATTACCGGTGATGGGTTTTCCTATGCGGAACTGGAAACCTATGCAAAAGATCTGCGCAAGGAACTGCAGCTGGTGCCGGGTGTGGCGCGTATCGATTTCTGGGGCGTGCAGGAAAAGCGTATCTTTATTGATGTCGCGGAAACCCAGGCGACACAGATGGGTATTACCAAGGAAGACTTGCTGCGCACCCTGGGAAATCAGAACATTGTCGTCGATGCCGGTAATGTCGATTTGCAGGACCAGCGCTTCCGGGTGGCGCCGACCGGTGAGTTCACCTCTCCGGAAGAGATAGCCGATCTTGCCATCACCAGTTCGGTGATCAGTAATGTCAGCCAGACCTTGCAAAACCGGCAGCGGTTGCAGGATGAAGACCAGTTGCTGCGTGTCCGTGACATTGGCACGGTCAGTCAGGGTTACCTCGATCCGCCGAACACCTTGATGCGTCTAAATGGCCAGCCGGGCCTCACGCTGGCACTGGCACCACTGCCAGGTGTAAACACGGTTGCAATGGGGCGTGCCGTTGACCAGCGCCTGACCGAGTTACAGGACTCGCTGCCCGTTGGTGTCGAGATCGAAAAGATTTCCTGGCAGTCCGATATTGTCGACGAGTCGATCATGGGCTTCATGATTAACCTGGCTGAGGCCGTCGCCATTGTGTTGATTGTGCTGGCGGTAACCATGGGCCTGCGTGTCGGTGCACTGATCGGCATCAGCGGGCTGGTGTTGCCGATACTCGGTACCTTTGCCGTGATGGCGGCAACCGGTGTCGATCTGCAGCGTGTCTCGCTCGGTGCCCTGATCATTGCCATGGGTATGATGGTCGATAACGCCATTGTTGTCGTTGATGGCTTCGTGGTCCGCCTGCAGCAGGGTATGGATCGCAACAGGGCTGCGATCGAGGCGGCCAGTCTGCCGTCATGGCCGCTGCTGGGTGCAACCGTGGTCGCCTGCATGGCGTTTTACCCGATTTTTGCCTCGACCTACGATACCGGTGAATATGCCGGCAGTCTGTTTACGACCGTGGGGACGTCCCTGCTGTTCAGCTGGCTGTTGTCGCAGACTGTCACGCCACTCATGTGTGTCGTGCTGCTGCCGGATCCGAAAAACGGGGATGCTGCGAACAGCGACCCCTATGCCAGCCCGTTTTATCAACGTTTTCGCAAGCTGCTGGCGTTTGCCATCGACAAGCGCATCCTGACGACCGTGTCACTGCTCGCATTGCTGCTGCTGTCACTGGCCGGTTTCCGCTATGTGCCCCAGATGTATTTTCCGGATTCTGCACGTACCCAGTTCATGATCGACTACTGGCTGCCACAGGGCACGCGCATCGAACAGGTGTCTGCAGATCTGCATGGAATGGAAGCGGAACTTCTGCTACAGGAGGGGGTTACCGCGGTCAGCACCTTTATCGGTTCCGGGCCACCGCGTTTCTACCTGCCGGTCGATCCCGAGGACGCCTATTCTTCCTATGGACAGTTGATCGTCAACACGGAGACGCTCGATCAGATCGACGCCGTCATGGCGTACATTACCCCATGGGCGCAGGAGAACCGCCCGCAGGCCATGGTGAGAGTGCGCAAGTACGGCGTTGGCGCCTTTGATGACTGGAAGGTGGAGGCCCGCTTCAGTGGTCCGGCCGAAGCGGACCCACAGGTGCTGCGCGATATTGCAGCGAAGGCACTTGCCATACTGGAAGATAATCCCCATGCCCTGAACCCGCAGACTGACTGGCGGCAAAAGGTACGCAAGCTGGTACCTCAATACAATCAGGAACGTGCCCGCTGGGCGGGTGTTACCCGTAATGACCTTGCCAGTGCCACCAAGCGCTCCTATGACGGTGTGCGGGTGGGGCAATACCGTGAAGGCGATGACCTGATCCCCATTGTGATACGTAGTCCCGAGGCAGAACGCAAGCTGGCGGCGGTTGAGCTGGATGTCGTCCAGGTTATTCCCAGCCTGTCTGTGGATGCCGTGCCGGTCGCGCAGGTCATCGATGATATTGCGATCGAGTGGGAAGAACAGTTGATCGGGCGCTGGGACCGGCGTCGCGCCATCAGTGTGCAGGTCTCGCCGCAGGGTGTAACCGCCACGGACTTGCGTAACTCGATACTGGCTGACTTCGAGGCAATTGAGTTGCCACCTGGTTACACGCTGGAGTGGGACGGTGAATTCAACAGTTCACTGGAATCCACCCAGGCGCTGATCCCGGGCATAGTGCCGACGCTGGTGATTATGACGTTTGTCATCGTGATGTTGTTCAACGCCTTTCGGCCGCCGATTATTATTTTCGCAGTGATACCCTTTGTTGCCATTGGCATTACCTTTGGACTGCTGATTACCCAGGTACCGTTCGGATTCATTGCTTTGCTCGGTGCCATGAGCCTGTCCGGCATGATGATCAAAAACTCCGTGGTATTGCTCGACCAGGTGAATATCAATATCGCCGAGGGTATGGACAGTTATACGGCAGTGATCGAGGCGGCGGTTTCGCGTCTGCGTCCGGTGGTCAATGCGGCGGCTACAACCGTCTTTGGCATGGCGCCATTGCTCACCGACGTGTTCTGGGTGTCGATGGCGGTCACCATCATGTTTGGTCTCGCCTTCGGTACCATCCTGACCATGGTGCTGGTACCGGTGCTGTATGCCATGCTGTTCAGGTTGCGGCCGAACGGCCAGCAGCCGGCAGAGGCTCAGGGGCGTATCGAGGCGACGGGCGAAACGGCCTGACAATAATTGTCATGAGGGTGATATTGCATCAGTAACTGAAAATGACCGTTACCACTAACATCGTCTGTCCACATTGCGATACTGTTAATCGTATTCCTGCCACACGTCTTGGCGACCGGCCGGTCTGCGGAAAATGCAAGCAGGCGCTGTTCACCGGTCACCCGCTGGTATTGCATGATGCTAACTTCAACCAGCAATTAACCCGCAGCGATATTCCTGTGGTAGTCGATTTCTGGGCACCCTGGTGT
>DMKK01000227.1:3707-3875 GCA_003454335.1 Gammaproteobacteria bacterium
GTGTGGCCCCTGCAAAATGATGGCACCGGCGTATGAGCAGGCAGCAGGACAACTGGAACCCCGTGTGCGGCTGGCGAAACTGAATACTGAAGATGCACAGCAGACGGCCGGAAAATTCGCTATCCGCAGTATCCCGACGCTGGTCCTGTTCGATCACGGGCGTGAAGT
>DMKK01000145.1 GCA_003454335.1 Gammaproteobacteria bacterium
AGCGGCGTCTCGCCGCGATTAGGTTTTATGACGATCTGATCGCGGCGAGACGCCGCTCCTACAGGATTTTCTTGCCACAGCGGGAAGCATGAACCTGTCACCTTCGCTTCCAGAAAAGACCATCGATTGCGCCGGCAAGCCACTGGACCTGTCGCGTCCCCGCATCATGGGGGTACTCAATGTCACTCCCGATTCCTTTTCAGACGGGGGTGATTATTTTACGCCTGAAAATGCCGTTACGCGCGCCAAGCAGATGGTCGAGGAGGGCGCTGCCATTATCGATGTCGGTGGTGAATCAACCCGTCCCGGTGCGGCAGCGGTGTTACTTGAGGAGGAATTGCAGCGGGTCATCCCGGTTATCGAAGCGCTGCAGGCCTCCGTGCCGGTACCGATTTCCATCGATACCCGTAAACCCGCAGTTATGCAGGCAGCAGTCGCTGCCGGCGCTGGCCTGATAAATGATGTGAATGCCCTGCAGGAGGCCGGTGCGCTCGAGATGGCGGCAAACCTGGGGGTGCCGGTGTGCCTGATGCATATGCAGGGTTCGCCGGAAACCATGCAGGACACCCCGAACTATAAAAATGTCGTCGATGAAGTGGTCGCTTACCTGCAAGCGCGTGCCGCTGCCTGTATGCAGTACGGCATACCGGAAGAGCGTATTTTGCTGGATCCGGGGTTTGGTTTTGGCAAGACTACGGCCCATAATCTGTTGCTGTTACAACAACTGGAGCGCCTGGTCGAGACCGGTTTTCCGGTGCTGGTGGGGCTGTCGAGAAAGTCCCTGATTGGTAAGGTACTGGACCTGCCTGTCGATAAACGCGTATACCCCGGTGTGGCACTGGCGGTGCTGGCCGTCTGGAAGGGGGCTGCACTGGTCCGCTGTCATGATGTCCGGCCTGTGCGAGAAGCGATAGAAATGTGTCAGGCAGTCAGGGATGTCAGTCAGTGATTTCCGCAGCGGCAGAAATCCGGTAATGTACTAAAATCTAGATTACACCTTTGAAAAGGAAGCAATTGTGTCCAAAAAATATTTCGGAACAGATGGTATTCGTGGTCGAGTAGGGGAATATCCGGTCACGGCAGATTTCATGCTCAAACTTGGCTGGGCCGCCGGCCGGGTGCTGGGGAGCAGCGGCGGTGACCGCGTCATCATCGGCAAGGACACGCGTATTTCCGGCTACATGTTTGAATCGGCGCTGGAGGCCGGCTTGTCTGCTGCCGGTGTCGATGTCCGCCTGCTCGGGCCCATGCCGACCCCCGCCATTGCCTACCTGACGCGTACCCTGCACGCCTGTGCCGGTATCGTCATCAGCGCTTCTCATAATGCCTATGCCGATAACGGCATCAAGTTCTTCTCCAGCGGTGGCACCAAACTGCCGGATGATGTTGAACATGCCATTGAAGCGGAGTTGGACAAGGCAATGGTGACGGTAGATTCATTAAAACTGGGCAAGGCCGAACGTGTGTCGGATGCGGCCGGCCGATATATCGAGTTCTGCAAGAGTACTATCCCGCTAACGCTCAGCCTGAAAGGTCTGAAAATCGTTGTTGACTGTGCCAACGGTGCGACCTACCAGGTTGCTCCCAGCGTGTTCGATGAACTGGGCGCCGAGGTGGTTGCGATCGGGGTGGAACCGGACGGCCTGAATATCAACCAGGACTGTGGTTCAACACAACCGGAGCTGTTGAAGGAAATTGTGCTGGATCAGCAGGCTGATCTTGGTATAGCGCTGGATGGCGATGGCGATCGCGTTATCATGATTGATCACCAGGGTAACCTTGTCGATGGTGATGAACTGCTGTTTATTATCGCACTGTCCCGTCAACGGGAAGGCACCCTGAATGGCGGTGTGGTGGGTACCCTGATGAGTAATCTCGGGCTGGAGCATGCGCTGCAGTCACGTGATATTGCCTTTTCCCGTGCCAAGGTGGGTGACCGGTATGTACTGGAACTGCTGAAGCAGAACAGCAGCATGATCGGCGGTGAATCTTCCGGTCACATCATCTGCCTGGACCGGACCACGACTGGTGACGGTATTGTGTCTGCCTTGCAGGTGCTGGCGGCCATGGTGAAATCCGGCAAGACGCTGCATGAACTAAAGGCCGGCATGAACAAATATCCGCAACGCATGATCAATGTGCCGGTTACCAAAAAGGTGGACCTGGACTGTTTTCCTGTCGTCCAGGATGCCGTCAGGTCTGCGGAGCAAAGGCTCGCGGGCAGGGGCCGGGTGCTGTTGCGTCCTTCCGGTACCGAACCGCTGGTGCGTGTGATGGTAGAAGGCGAGGATGCGGAGCAGGTCAACGAAGAGGCCGACAATCTCGCCTCCATTGTTGCTGAGGCGGTTTAGCCCGTTGTTGCCCCTGAGTCGTTTGCTTGCAGCCATGTTGCTGCTTACGGGGCTGACGCTGGCACACGCCGGCGATACCATCGTTAAGGATTACGATATCAGTCTGTCGCAGGAAGACTGCCGGCAGACATCGATTCGCATCCTGCATTCCCTCGCTGGCCCTGAGATGCCGGTTATGCAACTGGAACCGCTGGTGTTCTATTCAGACGAACAGTCCGAGTTCATCGCCGTCTGTCGTGCCGATAAAGGCGTTCTCGTCGTGTTTGCACGGGGCGTGCTGGCAGAGCAAGGGCAGCTTGCCTTTTACGAGGCGTTTGTACGGCGTTAAGTGTTCGCAGTATAAAGTCATGTCTGGGGTATCCCGTTTTTCAAATGGGCCCGGGGTTGGTGCTGTCCCGTAAACCCCCTCTCCCTCAGGGGAGGGTTGGGGAGAGCGAAGCGAGGGGCCGGGGGAAAAATAAAGATAACTGTCTGATTTTATATCTCCTCATCCTGTCTTTCTCGGCAATTGCTCCATGCTTTGCTCTACCTCCTGCAGCCATGCGGTCGTCCCGGAAGGATAAGGGGCGCTCTACTTTTCAGTTGGCCTGCAAGTCCCTGATTCCGGGAAAAGTCTGAAATTGTTATATATGGGCAAGCAGAGAGCTTATTCTACCTGTTAAATTGATTTTCCGGCTCCGGATAGCTAAGCTACGCGGCTCGTCTTTATTAAGGAAAAGTGATATGCGTCAGCCACTGGTCGCCGGTAACTGGAAAATGAATGGTTCACTCGACAGCATTAAACCGCTGGTAGAGGGAATCAAGGCCGGTCTGGATGCTGTGACGACAGCCGAGATGGCTGTTTGTCCTCCTTATGTGTATCTACCCACGGTCGCGGCCCTGCTGGAAGGAACCGCGCTCGCACTGGGTGCCCAGGATGTGAGTGATCAGGAATCCGGTGCCTACACGGGTGAAGTGGCCCCGAATATGTTGACGGATGTCGGCTGCAAGTATGCCATTGTCGGTCATTCAGAACGCCGCAGTATCTATGGTGAGAGCGACGCATTCACCGCAAGCAAGTTTGCGGCCGCCCGCAAGGCCGGACTGGTGCCCATCCTGTGTGTTGGTGAGTTGCTGGAAGAG
>DMKK01000031.1 GCA_003454335.1 Gammaproteobacteria bacterium
ACCTATCAGGTAACCGCGCACGATCGCTTCAACCGGCAAGGCCCGGAGCTTTCTGGTGACAATCGCGCGCCCGGCAACTTCAGCACGTTCCTCTTCATCAGGCAACACATCGGCCAGCGACAGTTCAGTCAGGTGATTGGGGATGATGTTTTGCGTCCGCCTGAACCAGAAGTTTGAGACCGCCGTCAGAACTGCACCCTTGCCCGGTATCGGATCAGGCATGACCACATCAAAGGCGGACAGGCGGTCGGTAGTGACCATCAGCAGGTGCTTGTCACCCACCGCATAAACATCGCGCACCTTGCCCCTGGCCAGTAATGGCAGACTTTTCAGGGTTGACTCGTACAGGGTTTCCAGCATCCCGGGCTCCGCTAGTTGTAAAACCGCATTGTACAGGAACAGGCCCGCTTGCCGCCTGCAGGGATGCAGGCGGTAGAGCAACGCAGGAAGCCAAAGCCGAGAGGGTTGGGGAGAGGTGGGTGGAACACAAGTTGTCGAAAATTAGAAAATTCACAGAACAATGCTACAATGAGCTGCTTCCGTTTCCATAACAACCGGACAGCATAATGAGTGAAAACCCTCGCGTCGGACTGGTCATGGGCAGCAACAGTGACTGGGATGTCATGCGGCATGCCGCAGAGATGCTGGAACGATTTGGCATAAGCTTCGAATCCAGGGTCGTATCAGCCCACCGCACTCCCGATCTGCTGTTTGAATATGCCGGCACGGCACGTGAACGTGGCCTCGCCGCTATTATCGCCGGGGCCGGCGGCGCCGCACATCTACCAGGTATGCTGGCTGCCAAATGCACTGTACCGGTCCTCGGTGTACCGGTTCCTTCCCGTTACCTGAAAGGAATGGATTCGTTACTGTCGATTGTCCAGATGCCCAGGGGCGTACCCGTCGCCACGTTCGCCATTGGTGAAGCCGGAGCTGCCAATGCCGCCCTGTATGCTGTCAGTATTCTCGCTACAGCAGACAACGAACTCGCCGGCAAGCTTGACCGGTTTCGCCAGGACCAGGCACAGATGGCCCTGGCGATGGAGCTCCCGCCACAATCATGATTCTTCCGGGTGCAAGTCTGGGGGTTCTCGGCGGCGGTCAACTCGGCCGCATGTTCACGCTGGCTGCGCACAGCATGGGCTACCGGATCGTTGTCCTTGATCCCGACCCCCACAGTCCGGCCGGTCTCATTGCCAACCAGCACATCAAGGCAGACTACCGGGACCGCGCCGCCCTGCAAATGCTTGGCGATGAATGTGCCGCCATCACCACGGAATTTGAAAACATCCCGGCAGATAGCCTGGAATTTCTGGAACGATACTGTCCGGTAAGACCGGACGCTGCTGCGGTGCGCATTGCACAAAACCGCATCCACGAAAAAACATTCATCCAGGAACACGGACTGGCGACCGCACCCTTTGCCGCCATCTATGAGGCAGCGGATATTGAAGAGGCCTTTGCCGGGCTGACACCGCCACTATTACTGAAAACCGCCTCCATGGGTTATGACGGCAAGGGCCAGTTACCGGTAAATACACCGGACGAAGCACGAGTGGCCTTCGGAAAAATGGGTAACACTCCCTGTGTACTTGAAGAACTGGTCGAGCTGGAGCGGGAAATTTCAGTTGTCCTGGCACGCAACATCAATGCTGAGACAGCCATCTACCCGGTCGGCGAGAACCGCCATGTCAACGGTATTCTCGACACCACGATGGTCCCGTCCGGCGCCGACCCGGCAACGACAGCTGCCGCCATTAACATGGCCCGACAGCTGGCTGATGCAATGAACTACTGTGGCGTGCTGGCCGTTGAGTTCTTCTGCACAGGGCAAGGTGAATTACTCATCAACGAAATAGCGCCGCGGCCGCACAATAGCGGTCATTTTACTGCTGATGCCTGTGAAACCTCACAGTTTGAGCAGCAGGTACGCATGATGTGCGGCCTGACGCCCGGCAACACACTATTGCTGTCCGCCGTGGTAATGACCAACCTGACCGGCGACATCTGGGGTGACAATGAACCAGCATGGCAACATGTACTGAACGAACCGGGCGCACACCTGCATTTATACGGTAAACGTGAAGCCCGCCCGGGACGCAAGATGGGTCACATCAACTGTCTTGCCGGCGATGTTGACAGCGCCCTGGAGACCACCGCACGTATCCGTGCCGCATTGAAAATCTGAAATTCCCGTCAATTATATAATCCTGGCGTAGAACGTGCTGAGGTACGTAGGATGGGTAAAGGAACAAAGTGACGTACCCATCAAGACCAGCGCTCTGCTTCTGATGGGTACGCTACGCTTTACCCATCCTACAAAACTACGGAACACCAACTGCAAAACTTATGCAGCAGGCAACTTCAGTATCTGCCGCGACTCTTCCTTGACGAACTTCTGAAAACCTTGCGCCACCAGTGACAGCCGCTTACCGCTGCGATGCACGATATGCCAGTAGCGCATAATCGGAAACTTCACCACGTCCAGGATCACCAGGCGCTCGAGCGCCAGTTCCATTGACAGGGTGTGCAGGGACACGATACCCAGACCCAGCCCTGCCTCAACACCCTGTTTGATGGCTTCATTGCTGCTCATTTCCATCGGCGTAGACAGGGCAAGCTGGTTCGCGGCAAAAAAACGTTCCACGGCAGAGCGGGTTCCGGAACCCTCTTCCCGCACCAGGAAGATTTCCTCAAGTAGACGTTTCAAGGGTATCTGCTGTGCTCCTGCAAGCGCATGGCCCGGCGGGGCGATAATCACCAGCGGGTTATCCATAAAGCGTTCTGCAACCAGCTCCATATCTTGCGGCGGTTGCCCCATGATAACCAGGTCGGTACGGTTTTCGACCAGGCCCTTCAACAACTGCTCACGATTGGTCACCTCCAGGCTCACCGTGACCTCGCCATGCTGCTGGCAGAATGCCGCCAGCAATCGCGGCACAAAATAGTTTGCAGTACTGGCAACAGCGATGGTCAGACGACCACGCTTTAAACCCTTCATCTCATCCACTACCTGCTTGAGCTCATTGAGCTGCGTGGTAATGGCGGATGAATAACGGTTGAACTCGTACCCGGCATCGGTCAGAAACACCTTCTTCCCCAGCTGCTCGAACAGTGGCAGACCTACCGACTGTTCCAGTTGCTTGATCTGCATGGAGACCGCCGGCTGGGTCAGATGCAACTCCTCTGACGCACGGGTATAACTCAGATGCCGCGCCACGGACTCGAAGATCTGTAATTGACGGAAGGTGATATTCATCGCCATGACAAAACCATATGCATTCTCTTATATATACCAGAACAATTATCTATTGTATCTTATGCATAAAACAAGCCGCTCCTGCCCGTCATCGGGCAAAATCGGCATCCACACAAATACAAACGGACAATTACGGAGACAAAAAATGGAAAGGAAAGAAAACATGCCCTTATGGGTATTTCTTGCCCTGATGAATATCGAGACCAGAAAAGGCGCCCTGATACTGTTCTGGTGCAGCCTTGCATTTACGCTATGCTGCATCCCGCTGTCATATTACCTGAACGACTGGTGGTGGCTGGGTATGATGGTTCCGGTTACCCTGTGGTACTGGTTTTCGTTACAGTGGGTAGACAAGCACTCGACATGGAACTGACTAACACCTCCCCCGGCCAGCAGATGTATTCAGCATAATGTTTGCCCGCATAGCCAAACATCTGAAAATAGACTTCGGTAACGTCAGCCATACAGAACGACTGGTATCGACCGCCGGTGGTGCGCTGGTCATTTTCTGCGTCATTGTCATTACCCGGGCATCACTCGGCCCGGCCGGCACCCTGCTGATCATCCCCTCCATGGGGGCCAGCGCCGTGCTGCTGTTCGCAGTTCCCCACGGGGCCCTGTCACAACCCTGGAATGTATTTGGCGGACACATCATTTCTGCCCTTGTCGGCGTGACCTGCGCTATTGCCATACCAAACGAGATCATTGCCGCAAGCCTTGCCGTTGGGCTCGCCATAGGCGCCATGCATTATCTGCGCTGCATACACCCGCCGGGCGGGGCAACGGCACTGGCAGCCGTTATTGGCGGTGACATCACCCATGCACTCGGTTACCAGTTTGTTATTACACCGGTCCTGCTTAACGTACTGGTTATGCTGGGGGTCGCAATCGCCTTCAATTACCTGTTTCCCTGGCGACGTTACCCGGAGTGGCTGGGTGAAAAACCGCAACCGGCAGCCGGCAATACCCGATCCGTTTCGCAGCGTACCATTGAACACGCTGATCTGGTGTATGCGCTCAGCCAGATGGACACCATCATCCCTGTTTCAGAACATGACCTGCTGCAAATCTACGAACTTGCTACCGGACAGGTCAGTCAACGCCAGCTGCAGCCGGGACAGGTGAAACAGGGACATTATTACAGCAACGGGGCGTTTGGCCCTGACTGGTGTATACGCCAGATTGTCGATACTTCCCCCAGCAAGGATACCAACAGGGACAGGGTGGTCTACAAGGTGGTTGCCGGTGCAGAACCCAGAAGTTCGGCCATGCTGACGCGCACTGAATTTGCACGCTGGGCCAGCTATGAAGTAATCCGTGATGACGAAAACTGGAAGCGCGTCGATGCTGACAAACCTTCTGGATAGCACACGACGGCTGGCATACAATCTACAGTCGCTTATTCCCCGGAGAGACTCCTGGAACCCTTACCATGAATGAAACACAAAGCTCCAACCCATCTCCCAGGGCAGATGGCGTCTATATCGCGCCCTGGGAGAAGGCCTTTAACAAGGTCCTGACCCCGTTTGAGGAATTCATTCATCGCCAGACCACTAGCGGCCTGCTACTGATGACGACCGCCGTTCTGGCCCTGGTGCTGGCAAACAGCCCCCTCTCCTGGCTCTATCAACAAATCCAGCACCTCAACATCGGCCTCACCATCGGTAACTGGTCACTGGAGAACACCTTGCACCACTGGGTCAATGACGGCCTGATGGCGCTGTTCTTCTTCGTTGTCGGACTGGAACTCAAGCGCGAAATCCTGATAGGTGAACTGGCAAATCCGCGCCAGGCAGCGCTGCCCATAGTCGCTGCTATCGGTGGCATGGTGGTACCGGCACTGATCTATTACAGCATCAACCCGGAGGGTGATGCCGCGCGTGGCTGGGGCATACCCATGGCCACGGATATTGCCTTTGCACTCGGCGCAATCGCCCTGCTTGCAAGCCGCGTACCCAAGGCGCTGATCACCTTTCTGGTTGCCCTGGCCATTGTGGATGATCTTGGTGCAGTCATTGTTATCGCAGTGTTCTACACCGAGACCATTTCAATGGGCGCACTCGTCTCGGCAATGATCCTGTTCGGAATATTAATGGTGCTGAATATTTCCGGTATCCGCAAGATCACTCCCTATTTCATCATTGCCATTTTTCTCTGGTACGCCATGTACCAGTCCGGCGTACACGCGACACTTGCAGGCGTGCTCGGCGCTTTCGCGGTGCCGGCGCGGCCAAAATACGATCCGGCAAGATTTAGCCAGCAGGTAAAGGATTTGATGGCACGCTTTGATAGCAGCCACGTATCCGGTCAGAGCATCATGACAAACCACAAGCTGCGCGGCATCGTGCAAACACTGAGCAATGGCGTACTCCAGGTAGAAGCACCGCTACAGCGACTGGAACATGCCTGGCATCTGCCGGTTGCCTATCTGGTGATCCCGATATTTGCATTGTTTAATGCCGGCATCCCGCTGGATTTCTCCGGCATAGGCCAGACCCTGAGCCACCCGGTCACGATGGGCGTCATGCTGGGACTGCTTGGTGGCAAGATCATTGGTATTGCCGGCGCCTGCTGGATAGCGCTTAAACTCGGCATCGGGCAATTACCTGCAGGCACCCGGTTTACACAGATCATCGGAGTTTCCCTGCTCGGCGGCATCGGTTTCACAATGTCCATCTTCATTGCCGAACTCGGTTTTATACACCAGCCGGAACTGCTGCTGATGGCAAAAACAGGCATCCTGTTTGCCTCGTTAATTGCCGGCATCACCGGCTTTATCTGGCTGTACCTGGCCGGAGAAAAGACCGCAGGGGAAAAGTAATGACCGCAGGCGGAATCTTCGGCAAGTTCTTCAGGAAAAAGCCCCGCCCGCCAACTGCGGTCGAGGATGTTGGCAGGATTATCGACCGTTTCGCGACCGCAACCTCCATGGGCATCGACCGTGAGGATCTTGGACGTTACCCTGCAAGGCAGTATCAGGTCATGGCATTTCATTATGGCGCCATAGACTACCTGTCACACCAGTACGACCTTGATGAAACGCAATCACTCGGTGTATTCGTTGTGTTTATCAACACCTACTTCAGCATGCCGATTACCGAGACCGGCAGCATCAGTGAACGCCTGCAGGGTTTCCGTGAAAAGCCTGCTGAACGCCGTTTTATGGAAGCGGGTGCCGATGTCTTTCGCCGCTGGCATGAGGAAAATGAACGCCGGGCGCCGCTGGAACTGGGTGACATGCTGAAAGAAAGGTGATTTTCACCACATAGGAAAGCAGGGAATATTGATTAATCCGCCTGATGGGTGCGTCGCTGCG
>DMKK01000078.1:0-8025 GCA_003454335.1 Gammaproteobacteria bacterium
GGCATGGAAGTCTCGCAATTCACCTATTTCCAGCAGGTGGGCGGCCTGGAATGCCGACCGGTTAGCGGTGAAATAACCTATGGGCTGGAACGCATCGCCATGTACCTGCAGGAGGTCGAGAGTGTATTTGACCTGGTATGGGCGGCAGGGCCTGATGGTCCGATTAGCTATGGTGATGTGTATCACCAGAATGAAGTGGAGATGTCCACCTACAATTTCGAACATGCCGATATAGAATCACTGCTCGGCTGGTTTGATACCTGCGAACGTGAAAGCAACCGCCTGATCGAAGCCGGCCTGCCATTGCCGGCCTATGAAATGGTGCTCAAGGCCTCACATACCTTTAACCTGCTGGATGCGCGTAACGCCATTTCCGTCACCGAACGACAGCGTTATATCCTGCGGGTTCGCACCCTGTCACGACAGGTTGCAGAGAGCTATTATGCCGCCCGCGAACGGCTGGGCTTCCCGATGCTGGCAGCTAAAGGTGAATCATCATGACAGCAACCCGGGATCTGCTGGTCGAGATCGGTACGGAAGAACTGCCGCCAAAGGCATTGCGACGCATGCGGGATGCCTTGCGAACCTCGCTCAACACGCTACTGACGGAAAACCATCTGCTGCACGGCAACAGTCACGCCTATGCCGCACCGCGCCGCCTTGCCGTGCTCATCAAGGATGTACCGGAGGCTCAACCCGACCGCGAGATCACCAAACGCGGCCCTGCCCTGCAGGCCGCCTTTGATGCAGACGGCAACCCGACCAAACCGGCAGAAGGTTTTGCGCGTTCCTGCGGCGTGGCGGTTGCCGATCTTTCGCAGTTGGAAACAGACAAGGGTAGCTGGCTGGTTTTTAATTCCACGGCCACCGGCAAGACCGCCACGGAGATCATTCCCGAGCTGCTTGCAAAGGCCCTCAAGACACTACCCATGCCGAAGCGCATGCGCTGGGGCAGTTCGGAAATCGAATTCGTGCGACCGGTACACTGGATCGTCCTGCTGTTTGGCAGCGAGACGGTGAAGACCACTCTCCTGGGTATCGACAGCGACCGCTACACTCGCGGCCATCGCTTTCACCACCCTGCAAACATTGCCATCACTGCACCGGATGCCTACGCGGAAACCCTGCGGGAAACAGGCAGTGTGATTGCGGATCTGGAAGAACGGTGCGCATCCATTAAGCTGCAGGTCACCGCAGCCGGTGAGGCACTGGGTGGCCACGCACACATTGAACCCGCCTTGCTTGATGAGGTGACCGCCCTGGTAGAATGGCCGGTTGCCATTACCGGCAGCTTTGACGAGCGTTTTTTGAACGTACCTGCCGAGGCACTGATATCCAGTATGCAGGACCACCAGAAATATTTCCCGGTGATGGATAACGCGGGCAAGCTGCTGCCGCACTTCATCACGGTAGCCAACATTGCCAGCAAGGATCCGAACCAGATCAGGGCCGGGAACGAGCGCGTTATCCGTCCACGCCTGGAAGATGCCGTGTTTTTCTGGGACCAGGACCGTAAACAATCCCTGCAAAGTCGTGCGCCGCAGCTGGACAACATGACCTTCCAGAAAAAACTGGGCTCTCTGGGTGACAAGCAACGGCGTGTCGGGGCCATCGCTGCCAGCATCGCCGCAGCACTTGGCATCGATGTCTCCCGGGTGCAACGTGCGGCTGCCCTCTGCAAGTGTGACCTGGTTACCAGCATGGTGTTTGAATTCCCGGATTTACAGGGCATCATGGGACGCTATTACGCTGCCCATGATGGTGAGGATGACGCCGTTGCGCAAGCACTGGATGAGCAGTATCAGCCGCGCTTTGCCGGGGATGCCCTACCCTCTTCCGGTCCTGGCCAGGCACTGGCCATCGCCGAGCGCCTGGACACGCTCACCGGCATCTTTGCCATCGGCCAGACACCAACCGGCGACAAGGATCCGTTCGGACTGCGCCGCTCTGCACTGGGCATCCTGCGTATTCTGATTGAACAACAACTCGACCTGGATTTGCGTGCACTGATTGATACGTCTGTGCAACAATTTCCAGACGAGGTAAAGGCAACAGCAATTCCAGAGGACCTGTTTGCCTTCATGATGGAACGCCTGCGCGCCTACTATCTCGACGCCGGTTATGACAGTCATATGTTTGCCGCCGTACTGGCCCGGCAACCTGCCCGGCCGCTGGACTTTGACCAGCGTATGCGTGCCGTCAGGACGTTTCGTGAACTGCCCGAAGCAGACAGCCTGGCAGCAGCGAACAAACGCATCCGCAATATCCTGCGCAAGGCCGACAGCGACATACCGAACAGCTGTCAAGAGGCACTGCTGCAGGAACCGGCCGAGCAGGCCCTCGCAAGCGCTGTCGGGGATCTGGAGACCACTGTACGTCCCCTGTTTGAACAGCGCGCATACACCGATGCCCTGTGCAAACTGGCCGCGCTGCAGGCACCCGTAGACGCCTTCTTTGACGAGGTGATGGTGATGGCAGACGACACCCGCCTGCGTGATAATCGACTGGCGTTGTTGAATTCACTGTCCGGGCTGTTTTTACAGGTTGCAGATATTTCACTGCTGCAGAAGTGATTCTGCGGCTACAAGCCGCTCCTACACTATAAATATTCGGATAACAGGTGATCTATGACAAACACCGATTCCTACTCCGCCATGCTGACTGCTGTGCAGGCCTTCCATGACAAACATGATTTTAAAAATACCGGCGGTGAGGAACTGGCCTACCGCATTGCGCTGATGACAGAAGAACTGGGAGAAATTTCTGCCTGTGTCACCAAGGGCAAGGATACCGCCAGCCTGGCCGAGGAATGTGCAGATTTATTCATCCTGTTGCTTGGTACTGCCATAGCCGCTGATTTCCCCCTTGACGAGGCCTTCTGGGCCAAGATGAAAAAACTGCAACAGCGCGAGTCACGCATGATTAACGGACGCATCCGCGTATCTGAATTCAGGGATATGTAATGCGACTGATTATCCTGGACCGGGATGGTGTGATAAACGAGGACTCGGATGAGTTCATCAAGTCACCGACGGAATGGAGCCCTATTCGCGGCAGTCTCGAAGCGATTGCCCGCCTGCATCATGCCGGCTGGCGGGTGGTGGTTGCTACCAACCAGTCAGGCATCGCCCGCAAGCTGTTCGATCTTGACACCCTCGCACGCATTCATGAAACCATGCATCGCCGTGTCATTGAAACCGGGGGCCTGATCGACGCTGTGTTCTTCTGCCCGCATGGACCTGATGACAACTGTAGCTGTCGCAAACCACTGCCCGGAATGTTTTATGACATTGCCGCACGCTTGCGTATTGACCTGCAAGGGGTACCGGCCATCGGTGATTCCCTGCGTGACATCCAGGCTGCACAGGCAGCCGGCGCCACCCCCCTGCTGGTCAAAACAGGGAAAGGCTTTGGCACTGTCAGTCACCCGGATTTCGATCCATCCGTTCCGGTTTATAATGATCTTTACGGCGCCGTGACTCAGCTGCTGACTAACTAACTGCTATACATGCCAACACCATTAACATGACCTCAAGCTCACACCCCGATATTCTGATTTGGCTTCGCTCACTGGCGTTCTGGATTGTGTTTCCCGTCTCACTGGTTCTGTTTGCCACGCTGTTGATCCTGACCATCCCCTTTTCGCTACAGACACGCTGGGCACTCGTCCAGTACTGGGTAAATTTCATCCTCTGGTGGCTGCGGGTTACCTGCAAGCTGAGCCATGAAGTTCAGGGTGCCGAACATATCACCCCTGAGGCCGGTATCGTATTTTCCAAACACCAGTCCACCTGGGAAACCATCGCCCTGCAACAAATTTTTCCCTTGCAAGTGTGGGTGGCCAAGCGTGAATTAATGTGGATCCCGTTTTTTGGCTGGGGGCTGGCGTTAATGAAATGTATCCATATCAAACGTGGCACCGGCAAGGCGGCAATCAAGCAACTGGTCACCCAGGGAAAGGCAAGAATGGAAGAAGATATCTGGGTCGTAATTTTCCCGGAAGGCACCCGCATCGCTGCGGGTAAGAAAGGCCGTTACCGCATTGGCGGTGCAGTGCTTGCAGAACAAACAGGACGTTCGATCGTACCCGTCGCGCACAATGCCGGAGAATACTGGCCACGACGCAGCTTCATTAAGCGTCCGGGCGTCATCCAGGTGCGCATTGGTGCTCCCATCTCGCCCGCAGGTAAAACCGCCCAGCAGCTGCTTGATGAAGCGTCTGACTGGATCGAAGGCCAAATGGCAGAGATCACTACACTGTAGGAGTGGATCGCATCCACAATTATCATTGTTTACACGATATATAAAGTAAACACTATAATTATATAGTCTATTATCAATAAGTTAAAAACTACATCCCTTACCACTTATGTGATTTCCAGCCTAGATATCCAGATTCGAGACGGACAACGCATTCTTCTCAATAAAATCACGCCGGGGCTCTACCTGGTCACCCATCAGGGTTGTAAAGATATCATCTGATCCAACCGCATCTTCGATCTGCACCTGCAGCAAGCGACGGTTTTCAGGGTCGAGCGTGGTTTCCCATAACTGCTCCGGATTCATCTCACCCAGCCCCTTGTAACGCTGTATGGACTGGCCACGCTTGGCCTCATCCATTAGCCACGTCAGCGCCTGTTTAAATGAGTAAACATCCGCCCTGCGCTCGCCGCGCTGCACATAGGCCCCCGCACTCAATAGCCCATCCAGCTGTTGACCCAGGTTTTTAATGTGTGCGTATTCAGGACTGGCAAAAAAATCCCGGTTAAAGCTCTGCTCACTCGCCACAATGCCATGCGTCCATTTACTGAGCTTCGCGACAAAAGGCTGATCCTCTTCACCCGGACTGACTTCGCTCTCATAGCGTTGCCCGCTAGTCAGGCCGGCATTGACACGCTCAACCAGTTCCTTGAACCAGGCAGAAACGGCATCCGTATCCTGAAGAGCGGCATCATCAAGAATGGACATGTAAATCATCTTCTCCAGCAACTCGCTCTCGTAACGGCGTGCCTGTCGGCGAATCGCGGCCATGACCGCCATGTATTCGTTAGCCAGCATTTCCAGTGCCTGACCTGACAGCGGTGGCGCCTCGGGATTCACATATAACTGTGCCTTGGTGACAGCCCCTGAAAGCAACAGCGCATTTAAAGCAAAATCATCCTTAACATATTGTTCTTGCTTGCCTTTTTTAACTTTATAGAGTGGCGGCTGGGCAATATAGACATAGCCACGCTCGATCAGTTCCGGCATTTGCCGGTAGAAAAAAGTCAATAACAGGGTGCGTATATGGGAGCCATCCACATCAGCATCCGTCATAATGATAATTCGGTGGTAACGTAATTTATCGGCATTGAATTCCTCGCGGCCGATGCCACAACCCAATGCGGTAATCAGGGTGCCCACCTCCACCGAAGAAAGCATCTTGTCAAAGCGCGCTTTCTCCACGTTCAGTATTTTACCCTTGAGCGGCAGGATAGCCTGGGCACGACGGTCCCGCCCCTGCTTCGCGGAACCACCGGCGGAGTCACCCTCCACCAGGAACAGTTCTGATAACGCCGGATCACGTTCCTGACAATCTGCCAGTTTGCCGGGTAGCCCGGCGATATCGAGTGCACCCTTGCGACGTGTCATCTCACGCGCCTTGCGCGCCGCTTCGCGGGCACGGGCCGCATCAATGATCTTGCCGGTAATGCCCTTGGCTTCTGCCGGACACTCCATCAGGTAGCTGTGAAATTTTTCACTGACCGTCGACTCAACAATGCCCTTGATCTCGGAGGACACCAGTTTGTCCTTCGTCTGGGAAGAAAACTTGGGGTCTGGTACCTTGACAGATAATACGGCGGTCAACCCTTCCCGGGCATCATCGCCGGTGGCCGTGACCTTGGCCTTCCGCATCATGCCTTCCTTTTCCATGTACTGGTTGAGCGTGCGGGTTAGTGCCCCGCGAAAACCTGCTAGGTGCGTACCACCATCACGTTGAGGAATATTGTTGGTAAAGCAAAAGATATTCTCCTGGTAGGAATCATTCCATTGCATGGCCAGTTCCACACCAACATCATCCTTGTCGCTGGAAAAGTAGAACACCGTAGGATGCAGCGGTGTTTTCTTTCGGTTCAGATGCTCGACAAAGGCCATGATACCGCCCTGGTATTCAAAAACATCTTCCTTGTCGTTGCGCTCATCCGTCAATCGAATCCGTACACCGGAATTCAGGAAGGATAATTCTCGCAGCCGCTTCGCGAGGATATCGTAATGGTATTCTGTGCCAGAAAAGATGACATCACTGGGTTTGAAACGAATTTCAGTTCCCGTTCGCTCAGTCTCGCCGGTATCCTCCAGAGGCGCCGCCGGCACGCCCATATTGTAGAGTTGCGTGTAGACCCTGCCATCCCTCTGGATCTTGAGTGTCAGCGTCTCGGATAGTGCATTTACCACTGATACGCCTACACCATGGAGCCCACCGGACACTTTGTATGAATTGTCATCAAACTTACCACCCGCATGCAGTACGGTCATAATGACCTCCGCCGCGGAAATTCCTTCTTCCGGATGCGTATCCACCGGTATACCGCGGCCATCGTCGCTCACAGAGACCGAGTTATCGCCATGCAGGGTGACGCTAATTTCACTGCAATGTCCGGCTAGCGCCTCATCAATGGAATTATCAACGACCTCGAACACCATATGGTGCAGACCCGTGCCATCGTCGGTGTCGCCTATGTACATGCCGGGACGCTTACGGACGGCATCCAGGCCCTTTAAGACTTTAATATTTGAGGAGGTATATGCGTTTTCTTCGGCCATTTTTGCTGTCCTGAATCGTCGTTAACCCTGTTTCCGCGCCCGGGAGATTGCCTACGCGAGTAAAGGACGGGATTATACCACTTCCTGAACCACGCCATGTTCCACGTGAAACTTTTTTGCATCCTGCCAGCCCGCAGTAGCAACGGCTTCAGCTTCTATGGCTGAAACAAATACCTGGCTGTGTAAATCATGCAATGCGGACAACACCCGTTCCTGATGCCGGCTATCCAGTTCGCTGGTTAAATCATCCAGCAGGAAGGCCCCCATCGGTACAGACCGTTGCTGTTGCAGTTGAACCTGTGCCAGCATGAAGCTGACAATGACGACCTTCTGTTGTCCACGCGAACAGTGCGACACCACGCCCTGCCCATTAACCAGTAAGGTAAAATCCGCTCGGTGAGGCCCACATTGTGTGAACCCCTGCGCTAGATCTTTTTCCAGCGACTGTACAAGTGCTTCAGGCAGGGACACAGCCGCCGGCCAACCCGGTTGATAGCGCAGGGCCAGTTCCTTGCCTACTAACAATTGCTGCAACTCAGACTGAAGGTGTGGCTCGAGCATTTCAAAATAACTGCGCCGGAAGGCATCAATCTGTAGGGCAGCATCCAGTAACTCTGTATCCCAGGTCGTTACCTGCTTCTGAGGCATGTGTGCCCGCAGTGCTGCATTGCGCTGTCGGAGCACACGGGTATAGCGCTGCCAGACTTCCCGGTAGGCCTGTTCCACGTGGAACAAAGCCCAGTCCAGCGTCTGCCGCCGGTAACGTGGACCACCATTCAGAATAGTGGACGTATCGCCGCTCATCACCTGCACCGGAAAACTGCCCGCCAAATCCGAGAGTCGTCGTATCGGCTTTCCATCCAGATGGACTTCAAGGTCATTCCGCTGCCGCTGGATACCAATCGGTATCTGACGGCCCGCACATGACACAACCCGGCCAACCAGCCGGAAAGCTGGCTGCCCGTCCCGAATAGGTTGCGCAGAAACATGGGTACGAAAGGAACGGACTCGGCCCAAACAATAGATAGCCTCGAGCAGACTGGTCTTGCCTGCCGCGTTCTCTCCTGAAATCAGATTCAGTCCGGGTGAAAATGCAAGGGAGGCTGTTTCTATATTACGAAAATTACAGATATCCAGCGACTGCAATCCCATGGTTAGCCCTGCTTTAATGGTCGCTGGTGAAGACCCAGTTTAGCGTGTGTAGTCATGGTATGGCGACGT
>DMKK01000078.1:8172-8735 GCA_003454335.1 Gammaproteobacteria bacterium
GTATCACCTGGATTATTGATCAGGGCACTGCTGTTGCCATCACTTAAGAGAATCTCGACATCATCAGTGTCAATGGCATTCAGCACATCCAGTAAATACGTCACATTGAAGCCAATCACAACAGCTTCGCTGTCATAGCGTACATCAATTTCTTCAATGGCCTCTTCGTGCTCTGGATTATGTGCTTGTATTTTAAGGTTATTTTCAGAAGCCTCCATGCGTATGCCACGATATTTCTCGTTCGAGAGAATTGATGTACGCGTCAATGCCTGGCGTAACAGATCGCGGTTAACCATCAGACGCTTGTCGGCATTTTTTGGCATAACGCGTTGATAATCTGGGAAACGGCCGTCAATAAGCTTGGAAGTAAAACGCAGTTCATCGGTGGTAATTCGAATATGGTTACTGCCGATTTCCACCTGTATGTCTGCTTCTTTCTGTTCCAGCAAACGTTGTAACTCCTGTACACCCTTGCGTGGCACGATAACTTGTTGCTCGACGCCCTCACCTGCATCAGTCATTAATTCACACATGGCAAGCCGGTGACCATCGGTTGCGACTGC
>DMKK01000078.1:8807-9322 GCA_003454335.1 Gammaproteobacteria bacterium
GTACGTTCAATCAGACCATGCAATGCATTTTCCTGCATGGGAAATTTACGTGCGCTTTTGATCTTGTCGATGACAGGGAATTCAGTTGCCGGCAGTGTCGACAGGGTAAAACGGCTTTTCCCGGAACGCACCAGGGCACGATCATTTTTTACAGAAATGTCCAGCTGTGCTTCTGCCGGCAAGGTACGACAGATATCCAGTAATTTGCGTGCCGGCACGGTAATGTCACCAACCTCTGTAACAGCAATATTAACCTGTGACTGCAACTCCACTTCGAGATCGGTTGCTGTCAGTCGTACGCTTTTTTTGCTTGCGTTTAGTAACACATTTCCTAATACAGGAAGTGTCTGTCGACGTTCCACTACACCAATGATTTGCTGGAGAGGTTTTAAAAAATCTTCTCTTTGAATACTAAATTTCATAATTTTTAATAAATAGGTTTTAAGTTAATAGTTCTTAGTTATTACAATAATTAAGCAATAATAATTCTGTTGAAAACCCTATATTAGTACAAT
>DMKK01000078.1:9464-14445 GCA_003454335.1 Gammaproteobacteria bacterium
CGCAGGTCGCTGTCACGTAATTCAACCACCTTGCGCGTTGCATGCAGTACTGTCGTGTGGTCACGGCCACCAAAGGCATCGCCGATTTCCGGCAGGCTGTGTGTCGTTAACTGTTTTGCCAATGACATGGCAATTTGCCTGGGCCGTGTGATCGAGCGACTGCGACGCGGTGACAGCAGATCGGCGACACGTATTTTGTAATATTCGGCAACGACCTTCTGAATGTTGCTGATCGTAACCAGCCTGTCCTGCAAGGTTAGCAGGTCGCGCAATGCTTCCTTTGCAAGCTCAAGATCGATTTGTTGGCCGGTGAAGCGTGCACTGGCGGCAACGCGCCGTAACGCACCTTCCAGTTCACGGATATTGGACTGGATATGTTTGGCAACAAAGAATGCGACATCGGTTGGCAGGTCAATATTGGCCTGGCTAGCCTTGCTCATGAGAATTGCGACCCTGGTTTCCAGTTCAGCCGGTTCGATAGCTGCCGTGAGACCCCAGCCAAAGCGGGATTTAAGCCGGTCTTCCAGTCCATCCACTTCCTTGGGGTAACGGTCACAAGTGAGGATTACCTGTTGCTGGCCTTCAAGCAACGCATTGAAAGTATGAAAGAATTCTTCCTGTGAGCGTTCTTTTTTGGCAAAAAACTGGATGTCATCAATCAGCAGCGCATCTGCAGTGCGATAGTAATTTTTAAATTCGTTTATGGCGTTGTGCTGTAATGCCTTGACCATATCCGCAACAAAGCGCTCGGAGTGCAAGTAGACGACACGTGCATCGGGCTTGTTGTCCAGAATCATGTTACCCACGGCATGTATCAGGTGGGTTTTGCCGAGCCCGACACCGCCGTAAATGAACAGCGGGTTGTAGGCGCCCCCGGGATTTTCACCGACCTGCATGGAGGCGGCCCGTGCCAGCTGGTTTGACTTGCCGGCAACAAAGGAATCGAAAGTGAAATCCGGATTGATATTGCTTTTATGTGGTACGGGCGCAGGCTTGGCGAAATTGCCGGTCAGCGGTTGGATGATTGGTGCCTCAGGCTGGGAAACTTTCCTGCTACTGCCTATATCCAGCTTGAGCCGGGTATCCGTGCCCTGACCGATGTCATGCAGTGTTTGTGAAATCGTTTTGAAATGATGTTTACGAACCCAGTCGAGAACAAACTGGTTGGGCGCCAGCAGCTGCAGGTCTTCACCGTGCTCTACGGCATGCAGCGGACGTATCCAGGTATTGAATTGTTGCTCGGGTAGGTCGTTTTCGAGTCGAACCAGGCACTGTTGCCAGAGCGAACCTTCCACCTTATATGCCCCCTTTGTTGTAATTGGCTACAATTGCAGGACAAGGAGTCTATACCTGTAGATAAAAGTTATCCACACCCGGTTGCCAGGATCTCTAGGCTATATATTCTTGACATCGAGTGCCGGGAAACTGTACTCTTTGCGCCCTTTTCTCGCCAGCCAAGGCGTGAATTTAATTGAGAAAACAGTTGGAAGCAGCGTGCCATGAAAAGAACATTTCAACCCAGCAACCTGAAGCGTAAGCGTACCCATGGTTTTCGCGCCCGCATGAGCACCAAAAATGGCCGTCGCGTTATCAATGCCCGGCGTGCAAAGGGGCGGGCTCAGCTGTCTGTTTGATCTCCTGCCCTTGTGCCCTGGCGCAACGCGATTCCCGCGACGGGTACGACTCACCGAAGCGGCAGACTACCAGCGTGTTTTTAAAGGCCGTTGCTATCGGCTGAATAATAGCTGGATGACGGTGCTGGCAGTTCCCAATCAGCTGCAGCATCCACGTCTGGGGCTGGCAATATCCCGCAAGGTGGCACGTAATGCCGTGGCACGCAATCGTGTAAAACGTGTTACCCGTGAAAGCTTTCGTCACTGGCAAACGCGCCTGGATTCGCTGGATATCGTGGTACTCGGTCGTAACGGTGTAGCTGCCCAGCCTGGCAAGGTTCTGGATACCGCACTCGAAAAGCTCTGGATAAAACTGATAGAAAAATGCGCTGGTTCGTCATCCAATTAATACGCGGCTACCGATTGTTGCTCAGTCCCTGGCTGGGTAACAACTGTCGTTTCTACCCGACCTGTTCCAGTTATGCCATCACTGCCGTGGAGCGTTACGGCGTACTGCGCGGTGGAGTTATGGGAGTCAGGCGCCTGCTGCGCTGTCATCCCTGGCATGCCGGGGGTATTGATCAGGTACCGGACAAGGAGACCGGACACAGTCATGGATAATCAACGCCTGTTTTTATTTGTGGGACTGTCATTTGTCATGCTGCTGTTATGGCAGGCATGGATGGAAGACTATGGCCCGGTTCCACCGGCCGAGATACCGGTAGCCGAGACCGGCCAGCTTGCCGACATACCGGCAGGCATGCCTGCAGAGATCCAGGCAGACACCAGTGATCTGCCGAGTGCTTCCGCGGATATGGTGGCCCGGGAAAGCGTATTGCCGGAAACGGCATTACTGGAAACGGCACAGTATATTGATGTCGAAACCGATCTTTTCCATATCAGGATTGATACCACCGGTGGTGATCTGCGGCAGGCGGACCTGCTGGCCTACCCGGCAACCATGGAACCGGATTCCCCGCCTTTTCGCCTGTTAAACGACAGCCTGCCCAACCTGTTTGTCGTTCAGTCCGGATTACGCGCGAGCGTTGGGACCGAGCCGACACATCACGTGGTGTATACCCCGGAACAGACCAGCTACCGCATGGCGGAGTCCGCGGATGAGTTGGTCGTACCCATGACCTGGCACAGCCCGGAAGGTGTCGAGGTGACCAAGCGCTATGTCTTTCACCGCGGCAGTTATGCCATTGACCTGCAGCATGAAGTGCGCAATCACAGTGGTGCGGACTGGCACGGTCGGCAGTACCGCCAGTTACAGCGGACACAGGTTGCGGAGACCGGTCAGAGTACGTTTATCTATACTTACATGGGTGGCGTGATCTACAGCCCGGAAGAAAAGTACGAAAAGATAAAATTTGATGACATGGCCGAGGAGAATCTCGACCGCACCATCACGGATGGCTGGGCGGCCATGCTGCAGCATTACTTTCTCGGTGCCTTGATTCCGGCAGGTGGTGAAGCTGATCGTTATTACACCAATACCCTGAGCAACGCCCGCTATGTGATCGGCATGATTGCACCGAACCGTGTGGTCGCAGACGGCAGTTCGGCGTTGTATGAAACCCGCCTGTTCATTGGCCCGAAATTACAGGACGAGATGAAAGCGGTTGCCCCCGGGCTGGAGTTGACGGTTGATTATGGCCTGCTCACGGTGTTGGCACAGCCGGTGTTCTGGCTGCTAAAGACTATTCATAAGCTGGTTGGCAACTGGGGCTGGTCGATTATCTTTGTCACGATGTTAATCAAGCTGGCCTTCTACAAACTGTCCGAAACCAGCTATAAATCCATGGCCAACATGCGCAAGCTGGCGCCGCGTATGAAGTCGCTCAAGGAGCGCTACGGTGATGATCGCCAAAAGCTGAATCAGGCGATGATGGAAATGTACAAGAAGGAGAAGATCAATCCGCTTGGCGGGTGCCTGCCCATCGTCGTGCAGATCCCGGTGTTCATTTCCCTCTACTGGGTACTGCTGGAAAGTGTGGAGCTGCGGCAGGCGCCGTTTGCCTTGTGGATTACGGACATGTCGTCACCGGACCCCTACTACATCCTGCCATTGCTCATGGGCGTCACCATGCTGATTCAGCAAAAACTGAATCCGGCACCGATGGATCCAATCCAGGCCAAGATAATGATGATACTGCCGGTGGTGTTTACGGTGTTCTTTGCCTTCTTCCCTTCCGGCCTGGTGCTGTACTGGGTTGTCAATAATACCCTGTCCATTGCCCAGCAATGGGTTATCACCCGGCGCGTTGAACGCGGCGGGAAATAACCACAAGTAGTCGCCGTGGTCATGCCGGCCACCGATACCATTGCCGCCATTGCCACGCCCCCCGGCCAGGGGGGCGTGGGCATCGTGCGACTCTCCGGGCCTGACACACCGGCAATTGCCCGGGAATTACTCGGGCACCTGCCCCGCCCGCGCCATGCCGGGATGCATAACTTCAGGGAAGCCGACCAAACACTGATCGATGCAGGCCTGGCGCTTTACTTCGAGGCGCCCGCCTCCTTTACGGGAGAACATGTACTGGAACTGCATGGCCATGGCGGCCCGGTGGTCATGGATCTGTTACTGCAGCGGGTATTATCACTGGGTGCCCGCCCTGCCCGTCCCGGTGAATTTTCCGAACGTGCCTATCTGCATGACAAGCTCGATCTGGCACAGGCGGAAGCCATCGCTGACCTCATTGAAAGCGGCACGGCCCAGGCAGCACGTGCAGCTATGCGTTCCCTGCAGGGCGATTTTTCCCGGCAGGTAGCGGCATTGATCGAAGCGCTGACCCGGGTGCGCATGTACGTAGAAGCTGCGCTCGACTTTCCCGAGGAAGAAATCGATTTTCTCGCAGATGACAAGTTGCAGCAGCAGCTGGCTGAACTGCATGCTAATTTCGATGACATGCTCGCGCGGACGCGGCAGGGACAAGTGTTGCGTGATGGCCTGACCCTGGTGATTGCCGGCCGGCCGAATGCCGGGAAGTCCAGCCTGCTGAATGCCCTCTCGGGCAGTGAGGCAGCGATTGTGACCGCAATACCCGGCACGACCCGTGATGCCTTGCGCGAATACATCCAGATCGACGGCCTGCCTCTGCATATAATTGATACCGCCGGTCTGCATGCCAGCGAAGACCCGGTAGAACAGGCAGGCATGCAACGTACCCGCCATGCACTTGCGCAGGCGGACCGCGTGTTACTGGTGATTGATGACCAGTCAGGATTTACGGCTGCGGATGCGGACATCCTGGATGAGTTGCCTGCCGATGTGCCGCATACCCGGGTCTTCAACAAGGTCGATTTGACCGGGCGTGTTCCCGGTCTGTGCGGCAACGCTGCAGTTGAGGCAGTAGCCCTCTCCG
>DMKK01000078.1:14616-18433 GCA_003454335.1 Gammaproteobacteria bacterium
CAGGCACAACAGGTGCTGGGAGAAATCACCGGTGCGGTCAGCAGTGATGATTTGCTGGGCCGGATCTTCAGCAGCTTCTGTATCGGCAAGTAATCAGACAAATATACAGATTATCAATTAATCTGTAAATATATAGTATTCTGTATATAATTGCGTAATGCTTTGTAATAGTTATAATAATATTTACATGTGACCGAGTTAGACGACACCATGCCAGCAACAACGAAAATGACCTCCCGGGAGCTCGGGCTGGTGCTGGCACAGCAATTACTGGACGTTGATGACCTCCACTATGGTCTGTGGGAGCCGGATCTGGAGCTGTCACTCGGCAACCTCGTCCGTGCCCAGCAACGCTACACGGACATGTTACTGGAGCAGGTGGAGTCGCTGCTGTCTGAACGCCCTGCCCCGCGCATTCTTGATGTTGGCTGTGGTACCGGGCATCTTTTGCAGCTTTTGATTGAACGCGGTTACCAGGTCGATGCGGTGAACCCGTCGGCACACCTGAACACGCTGGTGCGCGAGCGGCTTGCGGCACTACCGCATAACACGACGACCCTGTATGAAACCGGTTTCGAGTCCCTGCCCTGCAGGCGATGCCAGCATCAATATGAGCTGTTGTTGTTCAGTGAAAGTTTTCAGTACATTCCCCTGTCGGATATTTTCGCGATGGCACCGGAACTGCTGCGCAGTGGCGGACGCATGGTGATCTGTGATTTTTTCAAGACCGACGCGCACTGTGATGGCGGTGCAGGTGATCGCAGTTTCAGTGGCGGGCACCTTCTCGCCGAGTTTTATCGTTGTGTTGAACAATCGTCCTTCCGGATCAGTCATGATGAGGACCTTACTGCCAAGGTCAGTCCCAATATCGCGTTGCTGGATGAGTGGCTGACCCGGCGACTGGTCCCTGCCCTGTCTTCTGTCGATGAGTATTTACTGGCTGCCTGGCCGCGACTGACCCGGTTTGTCAAATGGGTTTCCCGTCACAAGCTTGCGCGCGCCCGTTATAAATACCTGTCAGGACATCGCAGCCAGGCGGTGTTCGAAAAATACAAAAGCTATCGCTTGCTGGTACTCGATCTCGAATAGCCGGGAGCCTGTTCCCGAACAGCTGCCCGGTCCGTCCATGCAGTGTTCGCCTGTTCGTGTCCAGGCTATTAATTATGGCGAACCCTATAATTTGTGTAAATAATAATTATACAATCAGTTGTTTAGCCTGAAATTTGCTTATTATAGATGTCTGCCTTATATTTATAGCGTGCCATATAATACGTTAAGCTATTAAATATCCTTGTAATAATGACTAATATCAGAAAAGGCCGAGCTCTGTTTCCATGTCTAAAATCAAAATCATCCCCTTTCCACATAAAAACTATGGGTTATGTGTGGATTAGGGGGCGAATGCGGACCTATAATATATGCTATTGATTTTTCGATGTTTATATTAATACTGTTAAGCGTATTTTTAGGGTAAACTAAACCTATGAGTAATAGCCAACGACTGTCGCTGCGCGAGCGGAAATTTGCCAAGACCCGGCTGGCCCTGGCAGAGGCGGTGACGCTTCACCTCGAGGCAGCGTCGTTTGGCACGCTTTCGGTTAAGGCCTTGTGTGATCGCGTGCAGATTTCCGAGGCGACATTTTTTAATTACTTTCCGAGGAAGGATGACCTGATCGTTTATCTCGACCGCTTGTGGACACTCGAGTTGAATTGGTATGGCCGCCAGGCGGCACTGCAAGGCAAGGGGTTGCCAGTCATCGAGGCCTTGTTTCGTTACACCTCTATACAGATTCAAAAGAAGCCGGGACTGATGGCAGAGATAATTGCGCATGAAGCATTGAGTCGTGAGCGGAGCGATGGGCCCGAGATAACACCGGCGGAGCGGATGATGGCATTTTCAGACCTGGAGGGGATAGCCGAGTTGTCGGATCAGAGCCTGGAAGGTCTGTTGCGCGCATCGCTGGAAGTGGCCATAAATGAAGGGGATTTGCCAGCAAATACGGCCATCGCTGCGGCCATGGTCGGGCTGGTTTCGATTTTTTACGGGGTGCCACTGGCCATTCAGCACAGCAACGCTGCTGCCATTGGCGCAATGTATCGTCAGCAACTGGAGCTATTGTGGGGTGGTTTGCAGGCAGCAGCGGGGTAGTGCTGTATTCGCCGGTAGCCGGTGTCGTTTTAAACTAAGAATTAGTTGTGCGGCAGGCCGCGTGCCTTGTCCAGTGACTCTTGCCACGCCTTGGCAAGTGCCGGCCACCACTGGGGGTAGTTATTTTCCCACCATTGTCGGGTAGTGGCCCCGATCCAGCGACCGGCCGCTGGTAGCTGTTTTGTCCTGATATGTTCAATGCGTTGTAGCGTGGCTGTTTTGAAGGATGGCCTGCTCAGAATTTCCAGCATGGTTTGTTCGCGCTGCCTGGCAGCCCAGAGTTCAGCGTGGATACTTTGCTGCATGCGTCCAACGCGCTGCTTGAGGATTTCAAGATCACGGCTGGCCGGGTGTTCGGTGCCAGCCTGGGCACGTGTCTGTATCCGGCGTTCCAGTACTTCAATGCGCTCCTGTAACTGCTCCAGATCGATCGGTCTGCGAAGTGTAGCGGGTGTCTCGGCGGTGTTGAGAGGGAGTACTTTGGCAGATTGGGGCGGGGTGGCTGGACGCGGAGTCAGTTTTACCGGTCTGGTGGCCTTTTTTGAGGTCAGCTTTGCTGCAGCAAGTGTTTGTGGATTTGCGCCGCCAGTATCGCGGTTGAATTCCAAAAGTCTCATGGCCGTACCCTATATGGTGTATATCCGCTAATACTAACACAAGATATTCCAATTAACAGACCCCAGTTAAAATAGACACAATTTATAAGGTAATTTATGCTGCATTGCCTCGCTTTCCTGCGTAGGCGTAGAATCCCGATAATTTTCACCGGGGAGAGCAGGGTAGTGGCAAGATCAACACAGTATGACGTCATCGTTGTCGGCGGTGGGCATGCCGGCACCGAGGCAGCCCTGGCGGCTGCACGCACGGGTGCACGTACCCTGTTGTTGACCCATAGCCTGGAAACACTGGGTCAGATGAGCTGTAATCCGGCCATCGGGGGGATCGGCAAGAGTCACCTGGTCCGGGAAATTGATGCACTGGGCGGTCTGATGGCGTGCGCAACCGACCAGGCAGGGATTCAGTTCCGGGTGTTAAATGCCAGTAAAGGTCCTGCGGTGCGCGCGACGCGTGCCCAGGCCGACCGGGTACTGTACCGGCAGGCCGTGCGCAAGGTGCTTGAGAATCAGCCCGGCCTGCAGTTGTTTCAGCAGGAAGTCGCCGATTTGATTGTGAAGGGTGACGAAGTCCGCGGCGTGGTTACCGGCATGGGCTTGCAGTTTCATGCGGCCACGGTGGTGCTTACGGTAGGCACTTTTCTGGGTGGACGCATCCACATTGGGTCAACGCATACTGCCGGCGGGCGGGCAGGGGATCCGCCGGCCAATGCACTGGCAGCCCGCTTGCGTGAATTGCCGCTGCGAGTGGAGCGCCTGAAGACCGGGACACCACCGCGCATCGATGGTCGCAGTATTGATTACCGCCACTTGCAGGAGCAGGCGGGAGACCGGCCGGTGCCGGTGATGTCCTATCTCGGGCATGTACATGACCATCCGCGGCAGGTGAGTTGCCATATCACCCATACCAATGCCAGTACGCACGACATCATCCGTGCCGGCCTTGCGGATTCTCCTATGTATAGCGGTGCGATCGAGGGTGCCGGGCCACGTTATTGTCCGTCGATCGAGGACAAGGTGGTGCGTTTTTCCGACAAGTCATCGCACCAGATTT
>DMKK01000295.1:0-5328 GCA_003454335.1 Gammaproteobacteria bacterium
GGCTCTGGTGTCCGGCTGCAGCACGCTGGGGTCCAGCCGTGATGTGGATGGCAATGTGCCACTGAACAGGGCAGTTGTTGAAGTATCTGAAGCGCAATTACTGGATGTCTGGATCGAGTTGTTCGATCCGGGCGAATTGCCGGATGATGAGGAAGAGGCCATGGGCCTGTCCATGGATATCCGCGAGGCCGAGGCGCGTTACATGCCGGAGCAATTGCGTACCGTCATGGAGTCGACCGGTTACTGGGGCGCTGTACGTGTGGTGCCGCAGAATACCGCTGGCAGTGAACTGCTGGTGCGCGGTGTCATCATTGTATCGACTGGCGAAGAGCTGGAGCTTGAGATTACGGCCCTGGATGCAACCGGCCGGGAATGGTTCAGCCGGAACTACGAGGAAGAGGTCGAGGTCGATCGTTACCGGCAAAGAAGTCCTTCAGGTAATGATATCTTCCATTCGCTCTACCATACCATTGCCAATGACCTGGCTGAATTCCGTCAGTCACTAACGGCCAGCGACATTACCGCCATCCGGCAGGTAGCCAAATTGCGTTTTGCAGCGGAGCTGTCACCGGAGGCATTTGACGATTACCTCGCGCTGGACCGTAAGGGCCACTACTCCATCGTGCGTCTGCCGGCAGCCGATGACCCGATGCTCCGGCGGGTGCTGGCAATACGTGACCGGGATTTCCTGTTGATCGATACCCTGAACGGTCACTTCGATAATTTTTCCCGGGAAATGGACAGTCCCTACGACGAGTGGCGCAAGGCGCGCAGTGAAGAGGCCGCCGCCTTGCGCAAGGTAAAAAATGACGCGCTGAAGCGCAAGTTACTGGGTGCGGCAGCCATTCTCGGAGCCATTGTGGTTGAATCGACCAATAATGGTAATTACGGATCCTCGGTATTGCGCGATTCGCTGATACTGGGTGGCGCTTATGCGATAAAGTCAGGTTTTGACATCGGTGCGGAAACGGACATCCACAGGGACGCAATCATAGAGCTGGATGAATCCTTTTCTTCGGAAGCCCGGCCACTGGTGGTAGAGATAGAAGGTGAGGTGCATGAGTTGACCGGTTCAGCCGAGGTCCAGTACGCACAATGGCGGGCATTGCTAAAACGCATTTATGCCTCAGAGACCGGCTTTTCAGGTTCCTAAGTCCGACAGGCTCCTGGCGCATAGAATGAGTATCAAACCGCAGCAGGGGACAGGCAGGCAACCGGAATTGCATCCGCCAGGGAATTTTCCCCACCGGGGTGTTTCTGACACGCAAAGCTATCGCTGGCTATGGTTGTCACTGGCCGCGGTGCTGATACTGGGCCTGCTTGTTATTTTTGCGCTGCCAGGGTTTGTCAATCAGCCACCGCCGGAGGCAGTAGCACCGGCACCGGCAAATGTCAGTACGCAGGTAGCGAGTGCCGCGGCCAATCAGGCAATGCAGGCCTGGTTACAGTTACGAGCAAAACTTGAACTGGAAGAGGTGTCTCGCTGGGGGGAGCCGGACTGGAGCCAGGCCGCTGCGACAGCCGCTACTGCTGCCCGTCAGTTGGCTCAGCGGCAATTCGATGCAGCGACTGCAAACTACACCCGGGCCCTGCAGATGCTGGAACAACTGTACGCCGGGCGCGGTGCGCGACTGGCACAGGCACTGGCAGCCGGTGAGCAAGCGCTGACTGATGACACGGTTGAGTCGGCGATAACAGCATTTGAACAGGTCCTGGCCATTGAACCGCAGCATGCCGCAGCGACCCGGGGCCTCGCCAGGGCGGCGGTACGTGTGGATGTGCTGCAGGCCATGCGCACGGGTAAACAAGCCGAAGGCAGCAGCGATTTTCCGGCAGCACAACTTGCCTATCAGCAGGCAGTGACGCTGGATGGTGAATATGAACCGGCCAGTGCGGCATTGGCACGGATTACGCTACGCCAGCAGGATGCGATATTTCGGGATGCCATGACCCGCGCACTCACGGCACTGGATGCTGGCCAGCTGAATGCAGCCGGCAAGGCGCTGGCTGAGGCGGCACAGTTGCAGCCGGATGCGGTTGCAGTGACTGACGCACAGCAGCGCCTGGTACAGGCGCGTCGGCAGGCACGCCTGAGCCGCTTGCGGCGGGATGCAGCGACACAGGTGGCCTCCGAGAACTGGCCGGCGGCAGCCGACCTCTATACGCAGATTCTGTCGGTAGACCGCAGTGCCGGTTTTGCTACGGATGGACTGGCGCGTGCCAGGGAACGTGTGACATTGCATAAGCAGTTTGACCATTACCTCGACCAGCCCGGACGTATCTACTCGCCGGAACCGCTGGCGAATGCTCGGCAGTTGCTGGCTGCGGCCAGTACGGCGCCTGCTGATGAGCCGGTGCTGGCGCGGAAGATCGCGGCGCTGCAGGCGCTGGTGACAACGGCAGGTACACCGGTTGCTGTCACCCTGAGTTCTGATGGAGAGACCGCAGTGGCGATCTATCACGTTGGCAAGTTGGGACGCTTCACCCGGCACCGGCTCGAGCTGCTGCCGGGCAGTTACACGGTGGTGGGTACGCGCAACGGTTACCGCGATGTGCGCAGAACTTTGTCGGTAAGTCCCGGGCATGCAACTGCCAGCTTGCAGATTAGCTGTGGGGAACAGATTTGAGTCGCGTCTTTATTATCCAGGATGTACGTGGTGAGCGCCGGCTTGACGAAGTGGCCTTGCCCCTGACGGTAGGTGGTTCGGTACAGGGCGACATTGTCATGCCGGGTGTACCTGCAGAAGCTGTTATCGCGCATATCGCGCTGGCAGAGGGCCATGCCTATATCCAGTCAGCCGCTGACAGCGAACAGCTGTTTCATAACCATGAAGTGCTGACCGGTTCGAAATGGCTGAAGTCGGGCGATGAAGTACAGGCGGGTGATGCCAGCCTGCACTGGCAGGTACAGGGGGACCAGGTGTTCATTACCACGCGGCAGCGTGTTGCAGCCGCCACGCTGGTACCTCCGGACCAGCCGCCGCCCCCGGCCGCGCCTTTGGAACAGTCGTCGATAGCACCTTCCCGACGCGAGATCCCGGATGTCGTCACAGTATCTTCGGCATCCCGCGGACAACGCAAGTGGCGCTGGGCCGTGCTTGCTGTATTTGTCGTGTTGCTACTGGCTACCGCGTTTGTGCTGCTGGCTACACCGATGGCGGTGATCATTACGCCTGCCCCGGCGACGCAATCCCTGCAGGGTTTTCCACCGCCAGTGACCGTTGGCGATCGCCTGCTGGCATTGCCTGGCCACTATACCATCACCGCCAGCCTGGAAGGGTACCGTCCCTTGCAGGAAACAGTGACCGTGAACAGGGGCGGGTTGCAGGAATTCCGGCTGCAGCTGGAAGCGTTACCGGGGCGTGTCAGTATCGAGCTGGAACCGCCGGTTGCCGGCCGTGTATTTGTCGATGGGACCGGGGTTGCGACGGGCGCGGATGCGATTACCGAAATACCGGGTGGCAGTCATCTCCTGCGCATCGAGACCGATCGTTACCTGCCGGTAACAGAGCGTGTCGACATCGCCGGCCTGGGGCAGGCGCAGCAACTTGCCTACCGCTTGCAGCCTGGCTGGGCCACCGTGTTGCTGGACAGTCAGCCAGCCGGTGCAGTGGTGCAGCTTGATGGTGAACAGGTGGGTGTCACGCCACTGGAAACCGAAATCATGCAGGGCCCGCATGCGGTGCGACTGTCACTGGAAAATCACAAACCGGTGCTCCTGGAGCAGGACTTTGCTGCCGGCGCGGTGGTGCAACTGCAGGACATCGTCCTGCCGCCCGCGGATGGCAAACTGGTATTGAGCAGTGTTCCGGCGGAGGCCACCATCAGTGTAGACGGAGTCTTTTACGGGACCACACCGGCAACGCTGACCCTCGAATCCGGCAAGGAACATAGCGTGCGGTTGACCCGCCCGGGATACCAGTCGCTGGACAAACAGGTCCAGCTGGCACCGGAAGAGGAGCAGGCGCTGAAGATTAGCCTGTCGCCGGAATATGGCGTGGTCTTTGTGACGGCACAGCCGGCAGACGCAACCCTGGTGCTGGATGGCAAGCAGGCGGGCAAGGCGACCCGGCGTTTGAATCTCACGGCACGCGCACATACCCTCGAATTCCGTAAACCGGGTTATGTCTCGCAGCGGGTGACGGTGACACCGCGTGCCGGGGCGAGTAAAAATGTTGATATAACCCTGCAGACAGCCACCCAGGCCAGGGCAGAAAAACAGGCAGCTGCGACGCCGCCAACGCTGACCACGGCCGCCGGGCAGGTGTTGCATCGAGTGCGCCCTGCGGGCAGTTTTAGTATGGGGGCGTCACGCCGTGAAGCAGGCCGTCGTGCCAACGAAAGCCCGCGCCTGGTGCAATTGACCCGGCCTTTTTACCTGGGAGCGAAAGAGGTTACGAATGGTGAATACCGGCGTTACCAGGCAGCGCACAGTTCCGGGAGTGCGGAAGGAGCATCGCTTGATGGTGACCGGCAGCCCGTGGTGAATATCAGCTGGGACGACGCAGCGCGTTACTGTAACTGGCTCAGTAAAGCAGATGGTTTGCCGGCGGCCTACCGTGACAGCGGTGGCAAGCTGGTGCCAGTGGTTCCGGCGACCCGTGGTTACCGGCTGCCAACGGAGGCGGAGTGGGCCTATGTGGCACGCAAGCTTGGTCGGCAGGCAATGGCGCATTATCCCTGGACGGGCAGTTTCCCACCAACCGGCAAGGCAGGAAATTTCGCGGATGCCAGCATCGCCGATACCCTCGCCAATGTCGTACCCGACTATAATGATGGTTATCGGGTTTCAGCGCCGGTTGGCAGTTTTTCTGCCCGTCCTGCGGGCTTCCATGATATTGGTGGCAATGTGGCTGAATGGATGCATGATTTTTATGCGGTTTATCCCGGTATGGCGACGCAACTGGTAACAGACCCTGCCGGACCGGCCAGTGGTGAGCACCACGTAGTGCGTGATTCCAGCTGGCGCCAGGGCAGTATTGGGGAATTGCGTTTGAGTTACCGTGACTACAGCCGGGCACCGCGTCCTGATCTGGGGTTTCGGATTGCCCGGAGCGCACAGTGATAGAGGACTGGAACGATGCGTAGAATATTATTTTTAGTGCTGCCTGGTTTGTTGCTGGCAGGAGATCTGCAGGCCTTGTCGCCTGATACGGACAAGCAACAGCCGACCGGCAAGGCGGCCACACAAAAACCGGCTGCCAGCAACAGCAGCAGGAAAACAGTTAAACCGGCAGCTACTTTTACGCCTACCGAGAAAATCCGTGCAGACAGTGCGGTTTCGTTTCCGGTCGATATTTAGAAGGCTGATGGGTGCGTCGCTGCGCT
>DMKK01000295.1:5367-10053 GCA_003454335.1 Gammaproteobacteria bacterium
CGCAGCGACGCACCCATCAAACGGGTTAACCAATATTCCCCAGGACATCACCACTATGAAAAAAGGCTTTCCCGTTGAACTTGTCTACCAGGTCTTCACGCTGCTGATCGCGTTCATCCTGGTACATGCCCTGTACGTCACGCTGATACGACCGCAGGCAAATGCCTTCCTGGAGCAGGAGGCTGCCAACATGCAGGCGAACCCGGACTATGTACAGCAGCGTTCATTTTTTGTGGTGATCAAGGACTATGAACAGGAGAGCTGTTTTGTCCTGATGCTGTGGGCCTTCGCCATTCTCGGTTTCAAGGGCAAGGGAACCTACAGCCAGCAGCAACTGCTGGATCAGGACCTGCTGCGACTGCCGGAAGGCCTGCCCATCGGGACTGAGGATACCCGTGACCTGGCGAACCGGCTGAAATCTTTGCCGCCCTATGTGCAGAATTACCTGTTGCCGCGGGCATTGCTGACGGCAATAGAACGTTTTGGTGCCACCGGGAGTGTGCAAAATTCTTCTACTGCAGCGCGTGACATCTGCGAGTCAGAGGGCGAGCGCATGGAGTCTGAACTGTCCATCATTCGCTACATTGCCTGGGCGATTCCCTCGGTCGGGTTTATCGGTACGGTGCGCGGTATCGGCGATGCGCTCGGGCAGGCCCACCGGGCGGTGGAGGGTGATATCAGCGGCGTGACCTCCAGCCTCGGGGTGGCCTTTAACTCAACGTTTATCGCACTGGTCATCAGTATTGTGCTGATGTTCTTTATTCACCAGTTACAACTCATGCAGGAACGACTGGTGTTTGACAGTGAACGCTATATCGACCACTGGTTTATCAGTCGTCTGAAAAGCTGATTTGTCCAGGCAGATGAAAGTGTCATGAAGCGCCGCCCGGTCTCCGCCTTCTCCCTGTCTTTCCTCGACATCATGTTCTGTGGCTTTGGTGCAGTGGTGCTGCTGGTCCTGATCCTCAATGCGGACACCGTCAAGGCACGCAATGAGACCTTTGCAGACCTCAGTTCAGAGGTCATACGGCTGGAGCAGGAAGTGCTGATCGGGCAGGATGATCTGGTCATCGCGCGCAACAGTATGGAGGCCGCCGAGCAGGAGCAGGTTATCACGGCAGGGGCGTCCGACCGTATTATCGAAACCATCAAGGTGCTTGAACTCCAGATTGCCCGCATGGAAAACGAAACACAGGCGAGTCGTGAACACATCAACCGCTTGTCTTCAGACCTGAAGACACTTGACGCGCATCAGCAACGCCAGGGTATGCAGGCGACGGTAGCGCCTGAGGCCGGTGACAAGGTGCGGACATTCAAGGGGGAGGGTGACCGCCAGTACCTGACCGGCTTGAAAGTTGGTGGCAAGCGGGTGCTGATACTGATAGACGTATCTGCCAGTATGCTTGATGAAACAATTATTAACGTCGTACGGCGCCGCAACATGGATGATGCCAGCAAACGCAAGGCGCCCAAGTGGCGGCGTACACTGGCAACGGCAGACTGGCTGGTCAGTAATCTCCCGGCAACGTCGCGTTTCCAGATGTATGCCTTTAATACCCGTGCCCGGCCGGTCCTTTCCGGCTCGGACGGAAAATGGCTGCTGGCATCGAATCGCAAGGACATCGATGGCGCGATCAGCGCACTGCACCAGCTGATTCCGGCTGCCGGCACCAGCCTTTACCAGGCCCTGGCCGTGGCCAAAAAGCTGTCGCCCAGGCCGGATAACATTCTGCTGGTGACCGATGGCCTGCCGACGCAGGGGCGCAGCAAGCCGGGCAGTACCACGGTATCCGCGGCCGAACGCCTGCAACATTTCGAGACGGCGGTACGCTCCTTGTCTGCGGGGATCCCGGTCAACACCATCTTGCTGCCCATGGAGGGTGATGCCTGGGCCGCTGCGGCATACTGGAAACTTGCGATTGATACGCGGGGTTCGTTTATGACCCCGGCACGGGATTGGCCATGAGTAAGCGCAGGCGCCGCGAAATTGATATCTTCAATATGTCATTTCTCGACGTGGTGTCCTGCGGTTTTGGTGCGATTATTCTGCTGCTGGTGATTGTCAAGATTTCCGAGCCGCATGTCATTGAGCAACTGGCGGTGGATTTAACCGGGCTGGTGCAACAGCTGGAAGCGGAGTTGTTCGAAATACGCGGGGAGACAACCGTGCTCAACCGCGAACTGCTCAGCAAACAGCAACAACTCGCGGAGGCCAGGGAAAAGCTGGCACGGCTCAAGGGGGATATGTCCACTGTGCGTGGCCAGTACCAGAGTGCGCGCAATGAACAGGATGCCCAGTCAATTATTGCCGGCCAGCTGTCATCGGCGCAGCAAACCATGACCGCCGAAATGCGCCGCCTGCTGGGTGCTGACTACCGGCGTACCAGCGCACGCGCAACCATTGGTGGTGTGCCGGTTGACAGTGAGTATATTATCTTCATTATCGATACGTCGGGTTCGATGAAACAGCATGCCTGGCCGCTGGTGCTGAAGAAAGTGACCGAGGTGCTGGAGATCTACCCGCGGGTAAAAGGTATCCAGGTGATGAATGACATGGGGGACTACATGTTCTCCCAGTACAAGCATAAATGGATACCGGATACCTCCGCACGCCGCAAGGCGATCATCAAGCGGCTCGCCGGCTGGGAACCCTTTTCCAATTCCAGCCCGGTTGAGGGAATCGAGGCGGCCATTCGGCGCTTCCATGCAAAAGACAAGCGCATCAGTCTCTACGTGTTTGGTGATGATTTTGCACGCGGTTCGATTCAGTCTGTGCTGGATACCGTTGCGCAGTTAAACCGTGCAGACCGCTCCGGCAAGACTCGCGTGCGCATACATGCCGTGGGTTTTCCGGTGCTGTTTGATTTCACCGGCGGGCTGCCGCGCAATGCCGTGCGTTATGCTGCACTCATGCGCAAACTGGCGGAGAGCAATAATGGCAGTTTTGTGGGGCTAAACGGGGTGAAGCGGTAGTTATTATATGCATGAAAATGTAATCATAATATTATGATATATATAAGTAATATACTAGGTAAAACAGGAATATTTCCGTTGCAACGGAGAGGACAATATGAAATATCCAGCTGTTGAGGCATACCGGTTTTATAACGAGTCACCGGAAGTTGACGATTTTTACCGTGCGGTCATCGCCGGGTTCAGACAGACCCCTCGCAGTATCCCGCCAAAATATTTCTATGACGAGGAAGGGTCACGGTTGTTTGAGTCGATCTGTGAGCAGCCTGAGTATTATCTGACGCGTACCGAAATCATGTTGCTGGAGAAACATGCGGATGCCATCAAGTCACTTGCTGGCAGTGGCTGTTACCTGGTGGAGCCGGGCAGTGGCAGTTGTGAAAAGGTCAGGCTATTGCTGGAAACCCTGCGCCCGACGGCCTACGTACCCATGGATATTTCCTGTGCGCATCTCAAGGCAGCGGCTGCCGGTATTGCAACGGATTATCCCTGGCTTGATGTACATGCAGTCTGTGCTGATATCACCCGCGAGGTTTCATTATCCTTTATTCCGGAACAGGTGGCGCCTGTTATGTTCTATCCCGGCTCAAGTATCGGCAACTTTGATCCGGATGCCGCGGTTGGATTTCTCACCTGCCTGGCGCGAATTGCCGGGCCGGGCGGTGGCCTGCTGATCGGAGTGGATCTAAAAAAGGACCCTGCAACGTTACACGAAGCTTACAACGATGCCAGCGGAGTAACTGCAGCCTTTAACCTGAATCTGTTGCAGCGTGCCAACCGGGAACTGGACGCCGACTTTGATATGGATGCCTTTGAGCACCATGCCCTGTATAACTGCACAGCAGGGCGAATAGAAATGCATTTGATCAGTACCCGCAAACAGAGCGTCCATATTGACGGCCACAGTTTCAACTTCAATGCCGGTGATTCCATACACACCGAAAACTCCTACAAGTACACGAATGACGAATTCCGGTTGCTCGCACAGCAGGCAGGTTTTACTTCCTGTGCCGTATGGACAGACAGTGACCAACTGTTCAGTCTGCATTTTCTGCGCGTCACCCGGAGCCTTTCCGAATAATCAAACGCCTCAGCATATCCTGCGGTAAAATTTGTGATTCTTGCCGGGAGGAACTAATTGAGCCAGCACCTGTCTCTGTTGGGTAACAGCATGAATTCGACTGCGTTATAATTACCTCCTGCATCAATATACGGATAAAAAGAGTCGTACTGTTTTTAAGGAGAAATATAAATGCTACGCGTTGTATCGGTAATATTATTTGCTTTTGTGACCACCCTCTGTAACGGACTGGCAACAGCTGACGATCGACAAGCTAAACAGGCTGAGCTTGATGCGGCCTGTGAAGCGGCACGCCAGACCGCACTGGCCCCGAAGAAAGCGAAGGCCTATCAGGAGTGCATTGATATATTAAAGAAGAGTGTTGAGGTTTGCGAACAGGAGGCTGAAGCTTATAACGGCAATCGTGTCGGCAGACCACCACTGTTCTACGATTTGCCCGCCTGCGAAGCAGCTTTTGAATATCGAAAAAACAAATAAAATTGAGTATGAAGCAGTGAAAAGACCGTAGGATGCTGAGGTACGAAGCGCATCGGTCACGACATGATGCGCTTCGCCTGCAGGGATGGTCACTACGGGCATCGTGCCCTCTCGTGACACTTGTACATCCCTGTACATCCCTGTACATCGTAGGT
>DMKK01000152.1 GCA_003454335.1 Gammaproteobacteria bacterium
ATATCGATGCGAGTTGTAATCGCAACCACTATGGTTCTAACTGGGTGGTTTGCATGGGAAAATTCATTTTTATGTTTTATAACTGACTGTTAATGATGACTAATACCAGGATAACCCCTTGAGTCACCGTCCACGGAAAAGGTTCGGCCAGGACCGCTCCCCGGCTTTTATTCCACACGTTACTCAGTAAGTTATACATCTGTGTAACACGATTGCTGCCACTTTTGGCGGCAGTTGTTAGATACCAACTATGATTCAATCCCTTTGGCTCAATGCCCCGGGAAGCTATATCGCTTGGGTATCACCACAATGCCGTTATCCGAGACCTGGAAGCGTTGCCGATCCTGTTCCCGGTCAACACCAATGGTTTCGCCAGCAGGAACAAGCACATCCTTGTCAATAATGCAGTGCTTGACCTGCGCGCCTTCACTGATGATGACATCGTTGAACAGGATGGCATCCTCGACAATGGCATCGTCATGCACCTGTACGCCGGAGAACAGTATTGAGCGATTAACACCACCACCGGCGATAATGCTGCCGCCGGCTACAATAGAATTAACGAACACACCTTCATTGCCGGACTCCCCCGGCACAGTCCTGGCCGGTGGCGTTTGTCCCTGGTAGGTGCGAATCGTCCAGTCTTGCTGGTAGAGATCAAGTGGTGGAACTGGGTCGAGCAGACTCATGCTTGCTTCATAGTAGGAATCAATGGTACCGACATCACGCCAGTAGCGATCGGGTGATACCCGGCCGCTCTCGCAACCGAAACGGTAGGCGCAGGCATTGTCTGAAGCGATCAGTGACGGCAGAATGTCATGCCCGAAATCATGGCTGGAATCAGTATTATCATGATCACGGTGCAGGGCATCCAGCAACAGTTGCCGGTTGAAGACATAAATTCCCATGGATGCCAGGGCGTGATCACTGTCATCCGGCAGCGACTTGGGCTGCTCCGGCTTTTCTGCAAAACTTACGATACATGATTCGCTGTCTACTTCCATGATGCCAAAGGCATGCGCTTCGCTGAGCAAGACCTCCATACAGGCGATGGTGACATCAGCCTGTCGTTCAATATGTGACTTGACAAGTTCTGCATAATCCATGCGATAAATATGGTCGCCGGACAGAACCAGAATCCAGTCAGCCTCGCTGCGCTCTATCATGTACAGGTTCTGGTAGATTGCATTGGCCGTACCTGAATACCATTCACCATCCACGCGCATCTGTGGTGGTACCGGCGTAATGTATTCACCCAGTTCCGGGTTAAAAATAGACCAGCCATCACGCAGGTGCTTCTGCAGAGAGTGGGATTTGTACTGGGTAAGCACCAGCACACGGCGAATATCGGAATGCAGGCAGTTGGCAAGTGTGAAGTCAATAACGCGGTACTTGCCGCCAAACGGGACGGCCGGCTTGGCACGGTCGTTCGTCAACGGTTGCAGACGCGAGCCCACACCACCGGCGAGGATGATTGCCAGTGTCTTGTCGAGCATGTTAAAAATCCTGGCAGTTGTACAAGTCAGTGTTCATGTATTGTTTATTCAGCAATTACCGTGCCAGCCATAGCAGCTCCACATTACTGCAGTTCTGGCAATTCATGATGCAATTCAGCGTGTGGTATATGCACCAACACAGGAAACACCAATCCCTGATTGGGTGATATTAGTGCATAATCTAATAGAATGTCCTACACAGATGTGTCTGTCGACAAGTTGCAGGATGCTCACTTCCCTAGAATCGGCAGGTGGTCTCACCGCCCTTTTCAATCCAGCCGTGAATCATCTTCTTCGTAGTAAAGCCGCTGGAACACTTGCCATCCCTGTCGATGACAATGACGCCGCCGCGTCCCTTCACCTTGCGCACCAGGTACTCGATGCCGGCTGCTGTTGCCTGTTTTGCATCCAAGTCTTTCATCAACATGAAATCCGAGATGGTTTTCGAAATAACGGTGCGCATAAAATCCTCGCCGAAACCGGTCGCGGACACCGCACAGGTCTCGTTGTCTGCATAAACACCGGCACCCACAATCGGTGAATCACCGACACGGCCCATGCGCTTGTTAACAATGCCACCGGTTGACGTTGCAGCAGCCAGGTTGCCTTTCGGGTCACGTGCGATAGCGCCGATGGTGCCGTATTTCTGGTCCTCGGAGTCTTCCTCGGTATCATCATGGTCGAGCATGACCTTGTGTTTCAAACGTGCCTTGCGTAGCTGTTCCACGCGGTCAGCTGTATAGAAATAATCTTCGGGCACACGCTCCATGCCACAATGGTCGGCAAAGCGCATCGCGCCCTCGGAAATGAGCATGACATGCTCACTCTCCGTCATGACAAGGCGTGCGAGCTGGACCGGGTTGGCAATATTGTCGACGGCAGCGATGGCACCGGCCGACAGGTCACGGCCATCCATGATAGCCGCATCCATCTCGACCTTGCCGTTTTCATTCAGCACCGAACCACAACCGGCATTGAAGGCCGGGTCGTCTTCCAGCAGGGATGCGCAGGCTTCTACCGCCTGCAGCGCCGAACCACCCAGTTCCATGACATCACGACCATGCTCGAGGATTCTGCGAATACTTTCGAGGTAACGAAATGCGATCTTGTCATCCTTGACGTTATCAAGCGCACCAGCACCACCATGCACCATCAGGGAATACGTGTCGGGGGCGTTCACGGGTTAATCAGGTCGTTAATTTTCACCCGTGCATTGTCACACATCGGCAAACAGAATACCTGAAAATGAAGCTTGCTATAATCGATACCGTAACTCGTTAGCGAGCACTTCCTGGTAGTCCGGGGACCCTGCCAGCAACAGCACAAGCTTGCCCAGCAGAATGGTTCCCCAGTTAACGATGACAAGCCCTTCCCCGGTTTTCATATCGAACTCGAGGTCACTGATATCCAGGTCGGAGAGTTTCCGGTAGCCGGTTTTGAAGGTCATCGCACTCCATTCCGGAATATCCAGTTTCTGTGCTATCACGGTCGGATAGGAGGCACCATTGAACCTCGGGTTGCACTCAACCGCCGTGTAGCGGACACCCTCAGGCGTTTCAACCACTGCGAGGTCAAAGGCGAAGATACCCTTCATACCCCGCTCCTTGAGCCACAGGGCCATCGGCTCGATGGACTCCCATGGCTCATGGCTGGCCGGAAAACGGTTTCCCTGGTGAGCGCAGCCATCAAGTATTTGCTCGCTCACAGCCAGGCGTACAAGACAGTTGTCGACAACACGATACTGTACGTTGAGAAATACATCGGTTTTGATTTCTTCCTGCAGTTGTACAGGCACATCGCTTTTGAATTCCTGCATCGCATCACGCAGCTCTTCGCGATTGGCACAGCGATAGATGCCGACACCGGAAACCGACACCGCTGCCTTCAGATAGCAGGGCATATTGAACGAAATGATGTCCATCTCGGTAATGTGATCCACGCCGGCATAGCACCGCGTCTCCGGAACATCGATCCCCAGCTCCTCCGCCAGCGCCATGAAATTGTTTTTCGAGTTGATGTACTCGACTGCCTCCAGCCACTCCGGGTCGTTCCAGACCTTGCATTCCGCCGGTCCGAAGTAAAACACGGAGGGTTTGTAGCCCGCATGTACAGCCAGTTGTTTCCGGCTCAGATCCCAGATCACGCTTTCGCTGTGCTTCAGTCCGATGCGGCGATAATGGCTTGAAATATGTTTCCACAGGGGCTTGAGTTCCGGGTGCAGCTGGATGAAATCATCCGGGTCGCTCAGCCCCAGCGCACGCCCCGAATAAAGATCATTGCCGGCAACGCCATCCGCGGTGCAATGCATGATGTCGTGATTAACAATGTAGCGTCCTGCAGGCAGGTAACCGTGACTGGTACGGGTAGACATGGCACGTCCTCAAAGAGAAATAATCACATCTGTTTACTAAGCAGATTTGGTGCCAACCTGACACCCTATATAAATCATCAGCTTATAAACCCGGGCGAACGATTGATGCCCGCTTGTAATGCACAGTCACTGCTGATTGAACCACTACAGTGCGCACTGGAACCCGGTTATTCCTGATATTTTGTTTTAACCCGCCTGCAGGGATGGTTCGCACAGCACCACGGACCCGCCACTCCAGAACTCCGGTCCCTTGTCCATGAATTCGTCGAACTTCATGTAATGGGTTCCATCACAGGAAAAAATCAGACCGACCTTGCCATTGATTACGTTCAGTGAGGCGGCGCGCAGATAGATGGTGTTATCGATAAACCGCAGCATGGTGAACCGATCCAGGATGTCTCTGACCGCTTGTCGAGGAACCACAGCCTCATCGGGATAGGATGTTGCCGTATAAGCGAGGCACACAGACGGATTCAGAATCTCATCCAGCACATGCACTCGATAATGATAGGGCTTATCAACACGCCAAAGGGTTGCTCGCGAACTCGAATAATGAATCTTGGCATGGAAGACACTGCGCGCACAGATCAGTTCTTCGATGATAGGCACAACGTCCCCGATCTTCTCATCCAACGGACTGGTCACATGTTCCTGTGAAAACAGGGCACCGCGAATCGCCGGGTCGCCGCGTATCTGCCGCCACGCCTCGGACTCGGGCTCGGGAACCGGCATGCTGGGCAGGTTGCGCAACTCAAAGTCCACCGCAATAAAACCGAAAGGCCTGTTGGCAGGACCGACGTTCTGCAATGCAGTAATGCAGGGCCTTGAAGTTATCCGACTCAGATAAACATCTGAAAGTACCATGCCCGTGAACGGTAATGAGGTAATCAGATAGGGACGATCTGTTAAATTCTGTCCCTTGAAAGACGGATCCGTTCCTGTGCGCGAAATATTGGCACTTCTCTGCTGCCCGTTGACATCCACAGCATATATCAGCCCACACAGCGGGATACTAGAAAGGCCGTCCTGCAGGACCGCATTCAGGCGTTCGTCGTTAAACCATACCCTGATACAACGCCTCGACAAGTCTCGCAGCGGTTGTCTTAATCGTTTCTCCAGGAAATGCCGTTGCTGCTGTATGGATTGTCTGAGCCACCCAACCATCATCGCACCCCCTGCAATGAGCCTTCTGACATAGAGTGAATCCCGTCACCTGTTTGCACACCGCACAGCAAGGTGATCAACACGGACCCATGAACTACGTAATGCAACAACTACGCCAATCACTGACATTCCATACCTGCCTGATATACAAAGATATTGCGAAAGCGCACGTTTGGCGCCCGCTTTAAAAAGGTACAAACATCGTGCAACTGGCCCTGAAACTGCGCTTACCTGGTGCAGCCGGATTGGTGAAACACTGCATAATTCAGGGTGCACTTTCGACCCTGGCAATCGCCACTGCTGCGTTACTTCCTGCACTGCCATGTAAAATTTGCACCAGCCTGCGCCGTAAAATGAACAAAAAGCGCCAAGCCTGTGCATCAAGCCCCCCCGCGACGTCGCTACGGCCATGCAGCACCTATTGCAATTACATTGATATATCAACAAGTAACATTATTTATTCGCTTTATTATAAATATTGGCACATAGCTTGCCTCCTTAGTACATGGAAATACTCTTGTAGTTAATTGTGCACAGCCACTGGAGATATTAACTATGGACCGGGAAGCAAGAGTGAAGCCAGTGACACAAGGACGTCATGCAAGCATGTTTATATCCAGCAATGAATGATGATTTTTTAATGTGCCTGCTGGGCTCATTGGTGATGCTTGTCATGATGGCATGCGTGCCACTGGTTTTATATTGGTTATGGACTGGACAGCCAGGCTGACGCCTGTGACACACACGTCATGTAAGCGTGCTTATATCCATAAGCATGGATGTGTAACCGGAGGTTCTATGATGGAATATTTAAACCTGCTCAAGAAGCGGGCACGCAAATGCCCTTTCGCCTACTTTTTAAAAATACTGGTTCTGCTGCTGTTCGCCTTTGCGCTCGGAATCGCGGTGTTTTTCCAGCAATCCATGTCAATCCATGAATATGCCGGACTGGTCATTGCCATTGGCTATGTCGCCATACTGGCTCTTGTTACCAACAGAAACTGCAGACTGAACATTTGCGAATAACAGCCTGGCGGGCCCTGCCTCATGCAGTGTCCCGCCCGGCCAATTGCTGGCCGCTACATTCAGGCGGCTGCACTATTTGACACGACCCGCAGCGACATGTCTTCGCTGCAGGATTCCTCTTGAGCCGGCTTGTCTTCACCTCGATCCGATTCCGGGTTTTGATGGCGTTCATAGAGAAATTTCAGCACGGCAGCGCGGTAGTGGTTGTATTCAGGGCTGTCCGCCAGTTCGACCCGGTTACGCGGTCGCTCCAGTTTAATATCAAGGATCTCTCCAATGGTTGCCGCCGGTCCATTGGTCATCATGACGATGCGGTCGGACAACAGCACTGCCTCGTCAACGTCGTGGGTGATCATGATCACGGTGTTGCCAAGTTCGTTTTGAATTTCCATTAGCGATTCCTGCATATGTGCACGCGTCAGTGCATCCAGGGCGCCAAACGGCTCATCCATCAACAGCACCTTGGGCTGCATTGAAAGCGCCCGCGCAATGCCCACGCGCTGCTTCATGCCTCCGGAAGTTTCGCCGGGCAATTTGTCCATGGCGTGCTCCATGTGCACCAGTTTCAGGTTGTATTCAATCCACTCGCGCATCTCGGCCTTGCTCTTTTTGCCCTTGAATACCTGCCTGACTGCCAGCTCAACATTCTCGTAGGCCGTCAGCCAGGGCATCAACGAATGATGCTGGAAGACCACAGCCCTTTCCGGGCCCGGCTCGTCAACCTCGGTCCCGTCAAGGACCACACCACCCGTTGTCGCCTTTAACAAACCGGCAACGACATTCAGTACAGTTGACTTGCCACAACCCGAATGACCGATCAGCGACACATACTCGCCTTCGTCTATTTTCAGGTTCACATTTTCCAGCGCCGTAAAAGGGCCGGCAGGTGTCTCGAATACCATCGACACATGATCAATATTCAGATGTTCAATCGTCATTATTCACTCCAGCTCGTATTTTTAATCCGTTAACCATCCGACACAGTTGTTACCGCAGGATGGCATCTTTGTCCCAGGACACCCGACGCTGCAGCATCAGCATGCCACGATCCAGCAGGAAGCCGATGAACCCGATGGTGAACACAGCCACCATAATGCGTCCCAGTGAATTGGAACTGCCGTTCTGGAATTCGTCCCAGACGAATTTACCCAGCCCCGGATTCTGTGCCAGCATCTCTGCGGCAATCAGCACCATCCAGCCAATACTCAGACTCAGGCGCAGGCCGGTAAAGATCATCGGGATTGCCGATGGCAGTGCAATTTTCCACACCGTTGTGAACCAGCCGAGGCGCAGCACCTTGCCGACATTCACCAGATCACGGTCCATGGATGACACACCCACCGCCGTGTTAATCAGTGTTGGCCACAGACAACACAGGGTGACGGTTATCGCCGAAGTCAGATAGGACTTGGAAAACAGCGGGTCATCCGTGACATACACGGCACTGACCACAATGGTCACCAGCGGCAGCCACGCCAGTGGCGAGACCGGTTTGAAGATCTGCACAATCGGATTAATCGCCCGGTAAACATTCGCACTCAGCCCGGTCAGCACACCCAGTGGAACGGCAATGACCGTCGCCAGCAGAAACCCGCTGAACACCGTCAGCAGACTGGTGACAATCTGGTCCAGAAAGGTCGGCTTGCCGGTGTAGGGCCGAATGCGCACCTTTGCATCCGGATCTTCTGCCAGTTTTTCCTGGTTGCGCACTTCCTGGCGCTCAAAAAACGCGACTTCCTTCTGTCGTTCTTCACGGTGTTCTGCGATCAGGTTGGTTGCCTGTCCCCACACCGCGACCGGTCCTGGTACCTGCCCTAGCGAGGTCTCCAGCCGCGCGGCTGAAAAGCTCCACAAGCCAAGAAACAGGACAAAGGCAACCAGCGGGAGCACGAAACTCCTGACGGCTTCCTGATAGTCCTGCCATTGAAAAATTTTCATTGTTTCAGTTGTCATGTCTTCCTCTCCAAGTTATTCCCTTAAAAAAGGCCCGCACAGTGTGAGTTGTGCGGGCCAAGGCCTTGCTGGAGTGTTCACTTAATCAACCGTGTCCTTGCCCTTCAGACCAATCGAAAACTTTGCCAGGTAGTCATTGGGCTTGGTGCCATCGTAGGTCATGCCGTCAATAAACTCGGATTGCGGTGGACGGAAACCGGTCTCTGTAGCGAAATCCGGGAAGTCGCTCGCCTGCGCCTTGCCTTCCGCAATCAACTCTTTTGCGGCCTCGGCATACAGGTCCGGTCGATACACCTTCTTCGCCATATCCGTATACCAGGAATCCGGTTTTTGCCCGGCAATCTGACCCCAGCGACGCATCTGACTCAGGTACCAGACTGCATCCGAGTAATACGGATAGGTCGCGTTGTAACGAAAGAACACGTTGAAATCAGGCACCGAACGCTTGTCGCCTTTTTCATACTCAAAGGTACCGGTCATACTGTTGGCAATCACTTCGTAGTCCGCACCCACATACTCCGGACGCGACATGATCTTTGCGGCTTCCTTGCGATTTTCCAGGCCACCCGAATCCAGCCACATGGCTGCGCGGATGAGCGCCTTCAGTACGGCCTTGTGGGTATTCGGATTCTTTGTAGCCCATGCACTTGATACACCGAAGACCTTCTCGGGATTGTTCTTCCAGATTTCGTAATCGGTGATCACCGGCACGCCAATACCCTTGAATACAGCCTGCTGGTTCCAGGGCTCGCCCACGCAGTAACCATAGATGGTTCCGGCCTCCATGGTCGACGGCATCTGCGGTGGCGGTGTCACAGACAACAGTGCATCGGCATCGATCTGGCCGGTGATATCACCCTTGTCGGGTGCGTAATAGCCCGGGTGAATACCGCCAGCCGCCAGCCAGTAACGCAGCTCGTAGTTATGTGTGGAGACCGGGAACACCATGCCCATGTTGAAAGGCTTGCCTTCCTCTATATATTTATCCACCACCGGTTTCAGGTAATCCGCCTTGATCGGATGTACCGGTTTGCCGTCCTTGTGCGGTACATGCTTTTTCATCTGTTCCCATATCTTATTGGAGACAGTGATACCGTTGCCGTTCAGGTCCATGCTGAACGCGGTAATGATGTGTGCCTTGGTGCCAAAACCGATAGTTGCACCCAGCGGCTGGCCGGCCAGCATGTGGGCGCCATCAAGCTCACCGTCGATAACGCGGTCCAGCAATACTTTCCAGTTGGCTTGTGGTTCCAGGGTGACATACAGTCCTTCATCCTCGAAATAGCCCTTCTCATAGGCAATGGCGAGCGGCGCCATGTCGGTCAGCTTGATAAAACCGAATTTCAAATCTTCCTTTTCCAGGTCACCTGCCTGTGCCGACTGTTGCGCACCGACCATGAGGCCCAGCACAACACCCGCCGTTACGGCCGGCAATGATCGTTTCAATCGCTGACCTGCATTAGCCAGCGATATCCAGTCCAGTTTGATCTTCATGAACATCTCCTTCCTCAGTTATAAAAAAAACAAAAAAAAGAGCCCACAGAGGCACCCCGCAAGGGATGCACCTGTGGACTCCGTTGTCCATGGCAACCGTCTATGGTTACCTCTCAATGTTGTGACACGAGCGCGCCAACCGCGCACCCGACTGCGTCGTTGCAGCTTGTCTAACCAGGACTACTAGCAGATTCCGTGCCAGCCTTCTATATCATTGATCTTGTTGACACCTGACATGAGACCGTGCACTGCTTGACACGCATGCGCACTTCTATGGTGCGACACATAACCAACCCGGTGCGCGCCTTGTACCAGCAACCGGACCAGTCATGCCTGCCAGAAAAAAACAGACCCTGAAGTATTCGTCAGCACCTGCATGGCATGCATGTAGCTCAGATCAATACCTCGGCGGCAGCTATCAACTCACCGGCTACTTCACCTATGCGCCGGTTACGATCCATCGCCAGCTTGCGCAGCATTTTGTAAGCCGTGTCCTCGTTGACCTTCCGTTGGCGCATGATAATGCCTTTGGCTTTCTCCACGGTATTCCGCTCCGCAAGCGTGGTCCTGGCCTTGTGCAATTCCTTCTTCAACTGCCGCGATTCATTAAAGCGAATAATCGCCACCTCAAGTAGCGCAGCAATGCGATTGACGTTGTTACAGTCAACGACATACACGGAGACCCCGGCCGAGACAGCTGCACGAATCGAGCGCTGCAGTGAATCTTCTGTATACAACACCACGGGCATCGGCCAGGTACTGTTTAACACGCGGACAGCTTTCAGAATGACATCGTTAACACTGTGCGCAATCAATACAGCGGCTTCCGCATGCGCATCTGTCAATACGGTCGGCAACTGCTCATAACTCGACTCGCATGCTATCCGCCAGCCGGCCTTGCTTGCCGCCTTTATATAGGGACCGCTTTGTCCGGGTTGCTCCGCCACTACTAGCAAGTTCACCAACTACTCCAGGCCGATTTGTCTGCAACAAACCATACATTTTTCATGCCAGCATATGCATTACCTGATATTTATGCCTTGAATCTGTCCCGTGCGGCATTAACCGAAAGTCATTGCCGACTGCAAACACCCTGACGATGTTCCAAAATGGCACAGCAATGCTCAACCGTGTCCATGCGGATCAGGCAATCCTTAACAGTTGCAGATATTTGATAACAGCAGGCCCTGCAACTGACCTTGCAAGCGATAATATTCAAAAGACAGATGTCGGCTTAAAAACAGTTGCTTGATTGGTCTGGTACGGCCGCATGTGTTTGGTGCGAACTGCACTAATCCAGTGCCCACAGGTTCCCCTGAACGCTATAGATAGCCCTTAACATATTAATCCTTAATATCTTTTTATTTTGGCATAAACCTTGCTATTTCCCCTGTAGAGCAGATCCGGGGCATCGCTGCCCCGGTTCACACCGGCGATCTATGTCTGGATTTATTTTGAACCCGTTTTAACACGACAAGGTGGAAAGCGGTCGGGATTATCCGGGGCTTATCGATCAGGAGACAGCAGCCTGGAGTCAACCTGCCGGAATCCTTGCACTGAATTACCGAGTTTTTCTATTGGTCTAAAAAGGAGTTACATATGTCATATCTGGAACCCACCGAGTTTGTATCGAAGATGGTCGATCAAGGCGAATCGAAGGTGTATATGTCCACCCGGGACACGCTGATTCGCGCTTTCATGGCCGGTGCAATTCTGGCACTTGCCGCCATGTTCGCCATTACCGTTGCAACCAAGACCGGATCGCTCCTGGTGGGTGCGATACTCTTTCCGGTCGGTTTCATCATGCTCTATCTGATGAAATTCGACCTCCTTACCGGCGTATTCACCCTGGTGCCATTGGCACTCCTGGACAAACGTCCTGGCGTGACCGTAGGCCAGATCCTGCGTAACTGGGGGCTTGTCTTTGTCGGCAACTTTGCCGGTGCCCTGACTGTCGCCTTCATGATGTCATTCATCCTGACATACGGATACAACATCGATGGTGGCGTATTGGCGGAAAAGGTCAGTAAAATCGGCGAAGCGCGCACGCTCGGTTACAAGGCGCACGGTGTGGACGGCTGGATCACCATATTCATCCGCGGAATGTTATGTAACTGGATGGT